>JAHZEH010000022.1:0-11273 GCA_019421925.1 Clostridia bacterium | reverse complement strand
GTCATATACCTCGCCGCTCAGCCGGTCCTCCAGCTGGTGCTGCTTCTTGTGAGCAAAGGCGGTCTTTTCCGCAATAAGCTTGGCCACCCTGTCCAACTCCCGCCCCAGCTCCCGGGCGGAGACCCGCGTAGCATAGGCGAAAATGAGCACCTGCACCAGGCCGTCGCTGGAAGCCACCGTCATGGGCTCCCCGGTATGGGCCCGCACAAACTTCTCAATGAAATTATCCGCCGTCTCCCCCCGCATCGTGAACACCATCTCCCCGATGGTCCTGCGGCGCTTGCCCCTGCCCACGTGCAACAGTTCGCGGCGCTCCCGCTCCCGGCTCTGATGCGCGTCAAAGACCAGCATCAGGGTCTGTCCGGTATAGCCGCAGTGGTTGCAGAGGGAGTGCAGCAGGGATTCGCGGGCTTCCTCCAGGCTTTCCGCCGCCAGGGCGGAGAGCTCCGGCCAGGCGCCGATCACATTATATCCGTCCACTATCAGCCATTCCTGCACAGCTTCACCCCCGCTTCCACCGGTTCCGTTTCAAGTGGCACTCTACCTGCCATCCTGACGGATTTTCTCATACATCAGCAGGGCGGCGGCCACCGAGGCGTTGAGAGAGGTCATCTCCCCCAGCAGGGGAATGGAGGCGATGAAATCGCATTTCTCCTTCAACAGCCGGGAGATCCCCTCATCCTCCCCGCCGATCACCAGCGCCAGAGGGCCTGACAGGGGGGCCTGAGTCATGGGGGTTCCCCCCATATCTGCGCCGCACACCCACAGCCCCTCCTTCTTGAGACGCTCCACAGCGGCGGTCAGATTGGGCACCCGCGCGATGGGCATATAGGCCACCGCGCCCGCGCTGGCCTTGGCCACCGCACCCGTGACAGAGACAGCCCGCCGCTTGGGGATGATGACGCCGTGCACTCCTGCGCACTCGGCGCTGCGGATAATGGAGCCAAGATTGTGGGGATCGTTGATGGAATCGAGCACCAGCACAAAGGGGGGCTGCCCCTTCTCCCGGGCTGCGGCCAGGATATCGTCCAGCTCCACATACTGGCACTCGGGCACCCGCGCCACTACGCCCTGGTGGTTGGCGCTCTTGCCTGCGTAGCCATAGGGCAGACAGAGCTCGTCCAGCTTCTGCCTGGCCACCTCGGAGACAATGATATTGCGCTCTCTGGCCATGCGCACGATCTCCCTGAGGGAACCATCCTCAGAGCCCGCCGCCGTCACCAGCAGCTTGTCAATGGAGCGTCCGCTCTTGATGGCCTCCCGGACGGGATTGCGGCCATAGAGGATCAGGGGAAGCTCTGCGGGCTCCATGGGCGCCGCCGGGGCGGGGATGGGGGCGGCCCTGAACTCCTCCGCCGGACGGGCGTGGCGGTCCTCCCGCGGGGGACGCCTGTCCTGCCTGGGGGCCCCGATTCCGCTGCCGTCCGCCCTCTGATAGGGGCGGTCCCCCCGCTCCTCCGGGCGTTTCCCGCCCTGGCGGTCTGTTCTGCCCTGCGCCTTGCCGGGGGTGAACTGTTTGTCGCCACCCAGGGGCCGGCCGTTTTTGAAGCCCGAGCTTCTCTGCTTATTGTATGCCATGGGTTGTCTTTATCTCCGATCTATTTATATAATATGTTCTCTCACCCAGCCGGTAAGCTGGGCGGCATAATCCTTTTCCTTTCCATGGGCCTGGGCGTAGGCAGCCAATTCACCGGCAAGAGCGCGCATCACTTTGGCCCTGCCGCAGCTCTTCTGCCCCTCCGGGCAGGGCCCTCCCACGCAGCCCGGGCCGGAATGACCAAACAGGCTGGGGGCCGCGGCCAGGCAGTGGCCCAGCATGGCCCAGGCCAGGGCGCGTATCTCCCACTGGGCCCGGCTGCAGCAGCGTACCCCGAAGAAGTGCTGCAGCTCCCTGGCGTTCATGGTGACGACGAACTTGGTCTCCGCCGCGTTGGGCAGGACAAAGCGGGCGTCCTCGTTGCTCTTCTCGCCGGCGTTTCCCAGCTTCTGCACCCACTCCTGATACCACAGGCTCATCTGCTCCATCTGCCGCCGGTACTCCCCCAGGCTCTCCTCCCCCAGCGCCTCGATGGCGGGGGGTACGATATAGGAGAAGCCTCCCTCCGCCGCCTGGTTGACATAGCGCTGAGACTGGACGGAGAAGCTGGCCAGTCTGTGGCGGGTGGCCTGAGCGAGCAGCACCCGGGAGACGCCCTCCACCCCAAAGGTGAAGCTGCTGTGCTCCACAGGGGAGAGGTGCCCCATATCCATGAGCTTTTGCAAAAAGGCCTGTTGATCCTTCGCGGCAATCTTCTCCCGCAGCGTATCAATAGACGATGCACTATAGCACAATTTAGCGCCCATGGCAATGGTATTTTCCGGCTGGGGAGTATGCGCCAGCAGTTCCACATGCAAAGACACCTGACCCATTCCGATTCCTCCTTTGATGATAGCCCTCAGCCCTTGAAGGGCTTGGGACGGACAATATCACGCACCTGTTCCAGTTCCAGCGCCCGGGCGAGCACCTGAAGCAGCCTCTCCTCCTGACCGGAGAGATAGAGATACCCCACCACCGCCTCCAGGCCGGACGCGGCGCAGTAGTCCTCCAGGGTGGCGTGTTTGGGGATGGTGGCCGGTTTTGTGTTGCGCCCACGGCGGAACACCGCCTGCTCCGTCTCCGTCAGCTCCTCGTAGAGCCCCTGCGCCGCCACGGCCTGGGCCTTGGCGCAGACCCTGCGCGCGCTCATGAGATGCAGAGCGTGGGCTTTGGCGTCATGGGTGTCGATGAGCAGGGTGCGCACGGCCAGGTCAAACACCGTGTCCCCCACATAGGCCAGCACCAGGGGGTGTAGCAGCGCCGGATCCCCTCCCGGCCCGCCGCCCAGCGCGAGCGAAAGCCTCCTGCGAAAACTATCCAATCGGTTCTTTCCCTCCAGATTTCATTGAATTCCGGGGCGGGTCCGCCCCGCGATCCCCTCTGTCAGCGCGGTACCCAGGCCCCTTTAACGCCAATTATCCGCGCCCGCCAGCCCGGCCTCCCGGCCTGTGCCGGCGCGGGCGGGATTTCTGATTGCTGGGTAGGTTAAATTATACCAAATTCATAGGCGGAATAATACCGCTTTCTTTTCTTCTATTATTTTCCAGCCCGGTGGAGCGCCGCGCGGCCGACAGGGGCAGGCACGGTTTTCCGTCTTGCCGCCGCCCATCGCTTTGCGGCAGGCTTTGGGAACAGGCCCCTATGCCTTGGGGCCTGCGTCTCCCGCCGGTCTGGGGCGGGCCGGAAAAGCCCGCGGCCCTCAGAGGGATGATTGGCGGCGGTTTCAGGGCGCGGACATTTGTCCTTGAGAGTTCCAGGATCAGTACCCGCAGCGGGGAAAGAAGCTGCATCATCCTTTGGGGACGTGTTTCCCCTGCCCGCTGAGGGCGCCAATTCTTTTGGGCGGGGTCCGTCAACCTTTGTCACTTGACAGCGGGACAAATTGAACATATTTGTCCCACAATTATTTTCACCGGCCCGCCGGAACCCGCTTGACAAATCGGGATTTTTCCCCTTGGAAACCGCATGTTCTTATGGATATCTACACTGTGGAAACTGTGGATATCCCTTGTTAATCCACTGTTTCCGGGAAATTCCTGTGGATAACCCTGTGGAAACTGTGGATAGTCCCCCTGTTCTGCCTTTTTCGGGAAATTTTTCATTTCTTTGGGGCGCTCCCCCGACATAGACATGAGCAGGGGGGGTACGGCAATGAAAGTAATTCGTGTTCGCGGCCACAAAAAGTCCTTTTTCGGTCATAGTATACCCATGCTTGCCCTGCTCGGCGTGCTGGCTATCGCCCTGGTGGGGCTGCAGTTATCCCAAAAGGGCAGCGTGAGCGTTCTGGGACCCATCGTACCCGGCCCTCTCACCGGCCATACCTTTGCCATCGACCCGGGGCACGGCGGGGAGGATGGCGGCGCGGTTGGTCCGAGCGGAACCCTGGAGGCTCCCCTCAATCTCTCTGTGGCCGGATATCTGGCCGGGGAGCTGCGCTCCCGCGGGGCCAATATCATTCTCACCCGGGAGGACGATGACGCCCTGGCGGAAGGGAAAATGGAAGACCTGCGCAAGCGGCGGGAGATTCTGACATCCGAGGGGCTCACTGCGTCCATCAGCGTCCATATGAACAAACACACCAAGCCGGACGCCAATGGCCCCCGCCTTTTCTACTGCCAGGGCAGCGAGGTGGGCAAGGCCCTGGCTACCCTCGTCCTGCACAACATTGAGGACGCCCTGGGACGCAAACAGACTGCTCCCTTTGTGGGGGATTATTTCGTCATCAAGGGGGAGGGCGTGCCCTGTATCCTGGTGGAGTGCGGCTTTCTCTCCAATCCCTCGGACGAGGCGCTGCTGCTCACCGAGGATCACCAGCGGCTCCTGGCCCGCTGCATCGCCGACGGGCTGGAAGCCTATTTCACCGCCCAGGAGAACCTGCCCAGCATGACCTATACCCTGACCGCCGGCCCATAAGCCGCTTTGCAGCGCCAAGGCCGGATGGATAGCCATCCGGCCTCTATGCTTCCACCGGCGAGGTTTGGCCCGCAAAAATGTATTCGGTCCCTCCCCCTGTCTCCACCTGATAGGCCTGCACACCGAATACCCGCTGGAGCGTTCCCCGCGCGAATACGGCCCCCGGCTCGCCCCAGTCGGCCAGCTCCCCCCTCTCCAGTACAAAGACCACATCGCTGAACTTCATCGCAAGAGCCAGGTCATGGAGTACCATGACAACGGTCTTTCCCCCGGCATTGAGGGCGCGAATGAGGGAGAGGATTTCGTACTGCTGCCCCACATCCAGATAGGTGGTGGGCTCGTCGAGCAGCATCACATCGGCGTCCTGTGCGATAAGCATGGCCAGATAGGCCCGCTGCCTCTCCCCGCCGGACAGCCTGCGCAAATCCCGCCCCCGAAGATCCTGCAAGCCGGTCCGCTCCAGCGCCTGTTCCACCATCATCCGGTCGCGCTCCCCCGGACTGCGGGACAGGCCCAGATAGGGGAACCGGCCGTGCCCGACAAACTGCTCCACCCCGATCGCGGGCACGCTCCGGGTCTGGGGGAGCACGCAGACCCGGCGGGCAAATTCCATCCTGCCGTAACCCCCGATCTCCCGCCCGTCCACCAGCACCTGGCCGGAAATGGGGGGCAGCGCCCGCGCCGCCGTTTTAAGCAGCGTGGATTTTCCGCAGCCGTTAGGCCCCACGATCGTGGAGACCCTGCCCGCCGGGAATCTGAGGTTCAGGGAATGCAGGCATACCCAGCCGTGGTATCCGCCCTGAAGGTCTCTCAGTTCAATCATGGAGGTGGCTCCTCCTTTGGCGCAATATGAGAAAGATAAAGAAAGGCCCGCCGATGAGGGACATCAGAATGCCTACCGGCAGCTCATAGGGGGCAAAGAGCACCCGCGAAAGGGTGTCGCACAGCAAAACAAAGGCCCCGCCCCCCAGCATACTGGCGGGCAGCAGCAGTTTGTGGCCGTTTCCCACCAGCCGCCGCGCCACATGGGGCACGATCAGGCCCACAAAACCCAGCAGCCCGGAGAAGCTGACCGCGCCCCCGGCCAGCACGCTGGCCACGACAAGCAGTCCAAATCGGACGGCCTTGACATGCAGCCCCAGGCCCTGGGCGGTCTCCTCCCCCAGCGCCAGCACATCCAGCGCCCTTCGGAGCAGAAGGGCGGCCCCCAGGCCCGCCGCAATGAGCAGCCAGGCGGGCGTCAGGTTGGAGAAGGACACGCCCGAGAACCCGCCGATCAGAAAGGCGTTGGCATTGTAAAGGCTGTCCGGGAAGAGCGTCTTGACGGCGTTGATCCCCGCCGTCAGCACGCTGCTCACCGCCACGCCTGCCAGAATGATATTGGTGCGGCTGGCCCCCGTTTGGGCGGCGATGGCATAGATGAGCAGACTTGCGAGCAGAGCGCCCAGGAAAGCATAGACCGGCAGCGCCCCGATCGCTCCCGGAAACAATGCGATGACCAGCAGCGCAAAAAAACCCGCCCCTGCGTTGACTCCAATGGTATTGGGGGCGGCCAGCGCGTTGTTGAGAACCGCCTGGATCAGCACCCCTGCTGTCGAAAGGGCGGCGCCGCTGAGCAGGGCGGCGACCGTCCGGGGCAGGCGCACGTGCATCAGGATGCGGTAATCGGCGTTCCTGAAATCGCCCTGGGCCAGCGCCCTCAGAGCCTCTCCCCAGTCCATGCGGGTGGAGCCCGCCAGCACGCTCAGCAGGCAGGCAGCTGTCAGCGCCGCCCCCAGAAGAAGCAGCACAGCCCCCGGCCTGCTACGCCTGGGGGTAGAGGATCTCGGCAAGGTAGGCATAACTTTCCCCCCAGCGTTCATTGGGTTTGTTGTGGAACAGCGCCTTGGGCAGCACATAGCAGCGTCCCTCTTCCACAGCGCTCAGGCCGCTCCAGGCCGGGTTGCTCTCAAAGTTCTCCTCCAGGAAGGCCAGCGCCTCCTCCTCGTCCCCCATCGTGAGAATAAAGATATACTGAGGGTCCTCCCGGATGACCTCCTCCAGGCTGAGCTCCTCCAGCAGGGAGGGATGGCGGGAGGCGATATTGTCGCACCCCAGCTCCTTGAGGATTATGCCGGCAAGGTTATCCTCCGTCTTGGCCTTGGCCCCGGTGGAGAAGGCCCGGATGAGCAGCACGGCAGGCCCCTTGCCCTGGGGAACGGAGGAGAGTATCCCCTCAATCCGGGTCTCTGCCTGCTCAACATTCCGGCGGTACAGATCGTCGCGCCCGGTGACGGCGCAGAACTGGTGCATCATGTTCCGGTAGTCCTCAAAGGTATCCACCTGGAAGTAGCCATAGGGGACGTCCATCTCCCGCAAGCTGCTCTCCAACTCCCTTTGCGGAGTGACGTCGGCCGAAAGGATGACATAATCCGGCTCCAGAGCCAATATAGCCTCCAGATTGGGGCTTTTGACCGAACCCACAATGGCGTCCTCTTCCACCGCCATGCCCCTCTCCTCCACAGCGTCCCGGGTAGCCCCCGCCAAAGTGCCTCCGGCCAGCACCCAGGCTTCAGCATAGGAGCCATAAAGGGAGATCACACGGGCGTCCCGGGATACGGGAAAGGTATTGCCCAGGGAGTCGGTGATCCGGGCCCCCTCCGTCCGGAGATGGGGGATGGCGCCCTCCCCCTCCAGCCGTGGTTGCGCACAGCTAACCTGGGTGGCGAACAAAAGCGCCGCACAAAGCCACCCCACCGCGCGGCGCATCTGTTTTTTCATCATGCGGCTACTCCCTCGTTCTGATATCCGCCGCCAGAATCTCCTCCTTGCGGCGCAGCAGGCCGTCGCCGAAGAGCTCCTCCTCCAGCCTGTCCGCGCCGATGCGGTCAATGGCCATACCCAGACGCTCCTTCTGATAGGCGTTCTCCTTAAACCAGAGCATGGTCTTCTCCAAAATGGGAAAAATCTCCTCCTCTGTCACCAGCCGGGAGAGAGGGGTGCCCATGCGGGTTTTCTTGCCCCAGGTTCCGCCCACGTAGATCTGGTAGAGCACATTGCTGTGCTTCCGCACAGCGCCAAAGGGGCATTTCCCCGTACACACGCCGCAGGTCAGGCATTTTTCCCCGTCGATGGCCATCCTCCCCTCCTCCAGACGGGCCGCCCTGGAGGGGCAGGACTTGACCACCATGCACACCTTGCAGCCACGGCAATCCTCGCTGTGGTAGTCGGGGACCCTGTGGCCCTCGATGCCAAAGTCGTTCAGGCTGGGCTTCATGCAGCTGTTGGGGCAGCCGCCCACAGCGATTTTGAACTTGTGGGGAAGCTTGACATCCGCCCAGCCCACATAGTAGTTCTCGTGGATTTTCCGGGCCAAGCCCTGGGTATCAAAGTTTCCATAGATGCAGGTCGTGCCCTTGCAGGCCGTAACCGGGCGCACCTTGGCCCCCGTGCCCCCAAAGCAGAGCCCCCGCTCCCTGGCATACTCCCGGGCGGGCTCGATCTTCTCATAGGGGATGCCTATGATCTCCACCGCGAGACGGGTGGTGCAGGCCACCGTACCGTTGCCGAACCTGCCGGCGATCTCCGATATGGTTTTGAGGTTCTCCGCGGAGAACACTGTACCCGGCGCCACAATGCGGCCGGAAAAATTCTCACTTCCCCGGTTGATCAGAAATCCCTGCGCCTTGACGGCGGCGATCTGTTGGGCAGTTAATTTCGCCATGATCCTTCCATCCTTTTCCTGTGGTAAAAAATGATTCCCTTCCGGGAATACAGCAATTCGGCCTCCGTCCCCAAGGGATGGAGCGCCGAATTGCCGCGAATTGTTTCCCCCGTTGGGATCATCTGAGTCCGCGCGGCCTCTGTCCGGGGCCGCCTGTTTCCTTAATCAATTTTCTTATCGCTCAGGCCCGCGCTCCCGGGATTGGCCCGCCGCTCTTTCAAAGTCCGGCTCCGCCCCCGCCCGGCGCTGCTGCTCGTTTCTGCGCGGGGCGCTGGCCCTCCTGTATTCAAAGAATCGTATTCAGTTCCTGCCATACGGCGAATTCGTCCACGGGCGGGCAGGCCACATCCGCAAAAATCGTAAAGCTCATCTCGTACTGCGCCGTCTCCCCCGGGGCCAGGGGACGCAGGGGCGCCAGTACCTCTAGGTCCGTCATATCCTCGCAGGTATACGTCTCAAAGGAGCAGCCCCGGTCAGGATAGAGCGCCCCTTTCTCCGGGGCGAACCGCAGCACAAACAGATTGCCCATGTTGAAATAGGACACCCAGCCCTGCTCTGCCGAGAGCCCCAGCTTGAACCGCTTCATGCTGGCCTGCTGGAGCAGGATATACTGATGTCCCCACAACACCCGGGGATCGGCCATGTTGGCGTACGGCCACACGGCGATCATGCGGTTGGGCCGGGGGCTGGTGTCGGAGCAGGGCTGGGGGATAACTTCCAGCCCCCCCTCCTCCATAATGGTCACGGAGCAGGGCGCACACAGGCACTCCCTGCCGCTCTCATTCCTGAGAATATGGCGGATAACGGCCTCCGAGCTGCCCGGACGCAGCGTGATCTCGAGGATTTTGCGCATCCCCGTTCCCTCGTCGGGTTTCTGGGTGAAGCGGGCTCCCCCCTCTATCTGTTCATATTCCACCGGCCCGTCGTCCGGCAGGCAGCAGCGATCATCCGCTCCCAGGTAATAGCCCATCCGGTGCCCGCCCAGGGGCTGGAAAGCCTCCCCCGCAAAAGCGGCGTTCTCCTGCTCATCGTAGATTTTGAGCATGTTCTCGCCCTCGCGCAGGCCGTAATACAAGATACGCGGCCCCATGTCCAGCGTAACAGCCAGTTCCACGACGCCGTTGTCCAGCCATAGGCAGTTGCCAAACCCCGCCAGCGGGGCGACTCTGGTGGTAAACATACAATCCTCCTGAATTCTCACGGCACAGGTCTGAAATCAACCTCATGCAGGTTTCATTGTATCCATTATACTATGCCGCCGCGCTCCGCACAAATGCATTTCTCCATCCACTGGAGCAAATCCCCAAAAACCTCCTGGCGGTTCAGCTCGTTGAAAATCTCATGCCTGCCGCCGGGATAGAGCTTCAGGCCGACATCCTGTACTCCCGCGTCCGTCAGGGTTTTGGCCACCTTCCTCGGCCCCTTTCCATAATTTCCAACCGGGTCCTCCTCCCCGGCAAGAATCAGGATGGGGAGGGTCTTGCGCACCCGGCCCGCCCATTTCGGGGAGGACACCTCCCGCATGCCGGTAAACATATCGTAATATCCCCGGTTGGTCAGCGGGAAGCCGCACTCGCTGTCGCCGTCAAAGGCGGCCACCGCCGCTGCATCGCGGGTCAGCCAGTCGTTCCCGCTCCTGGGGTTGTCAATACGCCGGTTGTAGGAGCCGAAGATCAGATGCTGCAACTCCCGTCCCGGCTGGGCCGCGCCCTTCTTCCCGCAGTACCGCTTGGCCAGGCGCATGCCCGCCCCGGCCATGGGATTGGGGCCGGGCGGGCCGATCAGCGCCGCCCCCGCCAGTTCGCTGCTTCCCCGGGCAATATAACAGCGGGTCAGAATGGAACCCATGCTGTGCCCCACCAGCAGCAGGGGCAGCTCCGGGTATTTTTTACGCATGATCGCAGAGAGGTTCTTCATATCCTGTATCACGTTCTCCCAGCCGTCCTGATCCCCAAAGTGGCCGTAGATCCCGTTCTGGACAGATTTCCCGTGGCCCATATGATCCTGCGCATACACGCCGTATCCGTGTCCCGCCAGAAACCCGGCGAGCTCCCCATAGCGCCCCCCGTGTTCCGCCACGCCGTGGGCTATCTGCACCAGCGCCCTCAAGGGTTCCCCCTGTCCGGGCAGCCAGATACGGGTGAAAATATCCCCCCCTCCCGCTGCAGGCCGGTATGTTTCAAATTTTTCAACTTCCATGCGTCTCCGCCTCCTGTCCTATTACCTCTTCCTGAACGCACCCTCATCGGACAGGGGCAAACGCATGCCGCCGCCCGGCGCTCTGCTGCGGCCCCCTGGAACAGGCCCGCTGCTCCGCCCTCAGACCCGCGCCCCGGACCGGGCAGGCCTGAAAGCGGCAGGCCCCATTCCGCTGAGAGTTATCATTGCCTAAATTATAGTTTATCCCCCGCCCTCTGACAATCCGCCCCCGCCCAAACGCGCGGGTGAACGCCCATGTTGTCCCGCCCTCCGCCTCAATACGCGAATTGACGCAATCCCCCCGCCTGTGTAAAATGGAATGGAACAAGGAAAGGAGCCACGATTATGCGTGAAGCGGAATTGACTTACTACTTCCAGCATCTGGAGGAGTTCCCCGTACCCCAGGCCTTCTCTGGCCATACCTATGCCTACGAGGCCCTGCTCGGTCTCAAAGCGGTCATGGCCGTTCTCCTGCCCAAGGGCTGCGGCCAGGAAATCCTGGGGGAGGTTATGGAGAACGCCACCATCCTGGGGGACGTACATATCGGCAAAGGCACAGTCGTCCACCCCGGCGTCGTCATAGAGGGGCCCGTCTGGATCGGCGAGAATTGCGAGCTCATGGCGGGGGCCTATCTGCGCCCCAACACGCTGGTGGGCAACCGCTGCGTTGTGGGCCACTGCTGCGAACTCAAGCACAGCATTCTCCAGAACGGGGCAAAGGTTCAGTCCTTCACCTTCGCCGGGGACAGCCTCGTCGGCAAATCGGCCCGGGTGGGTTCGGGCGCCATTCTGGCCAACCGCAAATTCAACCAGACAAATGCCCTGCTCAAAATTGACGGCGAACTCCTCGATCTGGGCACGGATTTCTTTGGCTGCGTCCTG
>JAHZEH010000221.1:2507-4255 GCA_019421925.1 Clostridia bacterium | reverse complement strand
CTACTCTACAGCCCCACGCAACTTCTACTCGACGCAATCAAGCGATCACTACATAAGGACGGTGGGCAGCATGTCGTATCCGCATCCCATTGAAAACATTATGCGTTCCACTATGGAACAGCTCAAAGAAATGCTGGACGTCAATACCATCGTCGGCGACCCGATGGTAGCCGTTGACGGAACTATGATTATCCCCATTTCCAAGGTTTCAACCGGGTTTGTTTCCGGCGGAGGAGAATACAGCAAAGGTGAGTGCATCAAGCGCAAGAAGGAGGACGTGGAGTTTATCGACGACATCCGCCATCCCTTCGCAGGCGCGGCCGCGGCTGGTATCTCCCTCAATCCCGTCGCGTTTGTCGTGGTGGGGGACGGCCAGGTCAAAGTCATTCCCGCCCAATACAACTGCACGATCGACAGGCTTGTCGAGATGATCCCGCGGGCCGCGGAGGAGATCGAAAAGATCATTGACAAGGCGAAGCAAAAGAAGGCCCAGGCCGGGGACCCTGTCCCACCGGCCCCGCCTCAGGGCTGAGTTCCTCTTTCTCATCATGTAATTCATGCGCAGCCGCATATATTGATGCGACTGCGTTTTTGTTGTAGAATGGTTGGGCACGCCTTCGCGCCATGTGCGCCCGGCCTGCTTTTTACCATGGATCAGGAAGGGGAATCCGAATGAAATCTTTGAAGCGTGTTCTGGCGAGCGGAATTGTAATGGTGCTTTTGATCTGGATGATGGCCGGCACGGCTCTGGCCGATGTGAATGCGAAGGGCGCTGTTGTCCTGGAGATGACAACGGGCAGAGTGCTCTACGCGCAGGATTCCCACCGCCAGCTCCCCATGGCCAGCACCACCAAGGTCATGACCGCGCTGCTCGCCGTGGAAAACGGCGACCTGAGCGAGGTGGTCACTGTTGCAGATCAGGCCAGCGGCGTGGAGGGTTCCTCCATCTATCTGGCCCGGGGCGAACACATCACGCTCGAGGAGTTGCTTTACGGCCTCATGATGCATTCAGGCAATGATGCGGCCGAGGCCATCGCCTATCATCTTGCGGGCTCCATTGAGGCTTTCGCCCAGATGATGAATGAGCGCGCCCAGGCCCTTGGGCTGACGGATACCCATTTCGCCAACCCCCACGGGCTCCCGGCGGAGGATCACTATACCACGGCGTACGATCTGGCCGCCATCGCAGCGGCAGCCATGAAGAATCCGCAGTTCGCTGCCATCGTGGGGACCTTGAAAAAGACCATCTCCTGCGAGGGCCATGACGAACCACGGTATCTGCGCAACTCCAACAAAATGCTCACCCAGAATGAGGGCGCGAATGGCTTCAAGACAGGTTACACAAAGGCCGCGGGCCGCTGCCTTGTCACGGGGGCGCTGCGGGCCGACATGCAGCTTGTCTCCGTCGTTCTGAACGCTCCGGATATGTACAACGCCTCCGCCTGGCTTCTTGACTACGGTTTCGACCACTATAAGATGACTACCGTGGCCTGCAAGGGAGACGTCCTGGGCAGCGCAAAAGTCAGCGGCGGCGTGGCTCTGGAGGTTCCTGTCTGTCTGACGGAGGACATCAAGGTCCCCTTGGCGGAGGGTGAGGAGGGGAATATCTCCCTCAAATCCCAGATCAAAGAGAACCTGCAGGCCCCGGTCGCCCATGGCGATGTGCTGGGCACCGTGGACGTTTATCTCGGAGATGAGAAGCTGTGCACCAAAGAAATTCAAGCGGGCGCCGATGTTGAAAAGACTAC
>JAHZEH010000221.1:1857-2497 GCA_019421925.1 Clostridia bacterium | reverse complement strand
CCAATATCGCCTCTTCCATGCGAACGACCATGGTTGGCTCAACGGAATCTGGGGCGGCGCGGCGGCATAACCGCGCCTCCTTCCTATTTACAAAGGAGAAAAATATGAGCGAGCAGACCATGCGCCTTCAGAAGTACCTGGCCCACGCGGGCGTCGCCTCCCGCCGCAAGTGCGAAGAACTGATCGCCGCCGGACGGGTGAGCGTCAACGGCGCAACAGTTACGGAACAGGGAATTCAGGTCGACGTACAAAATGACGAGATCCGATTTGACGGAGAGCTCATACGGTTTGAACAAACCGTATGCTATCTGTTCTACAAACCCTCCCAGGTCATGTGCACAAGCTCCGACCCCCAGGGTCGGGCCATTGTTTCAGATTATTTCAAGGAGGTCCCGCTGCGCCTGTATACCGTGGGCAGGCTGGACTACGACACCGAAGGGCTTCTTCTCGTCACGAACGACGGAGAACTGGCCAACCAGCTCACTCATCCCAGCCACGAGATCGAAAAGTCGTATTTTGTGGTATGCCGCGGCAGGCTGACCCGGGAGGAGACCGCCCGGCTCCGGGAGGGAGTCATGGTGGACGGCAGGCCCACGGCCCGCGCAAAGGTGCGCATCATTCAATCCGGCGAGGCCAACAC
>JAHZEH010000221.1:0-1847 GCA_019421925.1 Clostridia bacterium | reverse complement strand
GCCCCGCCTCTATATCACCATCCACGAGGGACGGAACCGGCAGGTGCGCAAGATGCTCTACGCTGTGGGCCACGATGTGACCTTCCTGCGCAGGGAGAGGCTGGGGGACATCACGCTGGAGGGGCTTCAGCCCGGCGAATGGAGGCCCCTGACCCGGGAGGAGCTGCAGTCCCTGCACGCTGCGGGCAGAAAGGGGGACAGGCCCCATGTTTGAATTGGGCAACGCCCTCAAGGTCTCCCATGACTACATGGAGCAGATCATCCAGCCGGGGGACACTGTTATCGATGCAACAGTGGGCAACGGCAAGGACACTCTTTTCCTGGCGGGGCTGGTCGGGGAGACGGGCCATGTTTTTGGGTTTGACGTGCAGCCCCTGGCGCTGGAGCGCACACGGGAGAAACTGGAGGCGGCTGGCCTGTCCGGGCGTGTTACGCTCGTCTGCGACGGTCATCAGCACATGGAGCAGTATGCAGCGTTCGGGATTAGGTTTGCCGCGTTTAATTTGGGATATCTCCCCGGTGCGGACAAACAGGTCACCACTATGACGGACACAACGCTGGCGGCCATTGAGGCGGCCCTCCGCCTCCTGGCCCCCAAGGCCATGTGCAGCGTCTGCGTCTATCCCGGCCATGAGGAGGGCAGGAGGGAGCTGGAGGCTGTTTTCCGCCTGCTCAGCAGCCTGGATGCACGCAAATATACAGTAATTCATCGAAATTTTATCAACCAGCCCAAGAATCCCCCAGAACTCTTTTCGGTTTGGACAAATTTTTAAATTTTTTTCAACATTTTCTCGTTTTTAAAAGAGGGGAAAGGTAATTTCTCCCGAATAAATAGAAATAGGGCGAGGATGGTATGTTTATCTCGTTAAAGAAATATCCGACCATTCCGCCCCGCCAATTGCCAGACTCACAATTCATTTTGAGCCTGAGTATCCACCCAAAAGGAGGGAGAGCAAATGAGTGGTGAAGCAGCACGCCTCACCGTAGGAGAAGCTCTCAGCGGCGGCGGTATCGTAACGCTTGCGGGTATGCTCACCGTATTCGCAATTCTAGTGGCGCTCGTTTTCGTAACCAAACTGATCGGGCTCGCTGGAAAATCGCGTTCCAAGTCCCCAACCTCTGAAAGCGCTTCGCCGGTCCCGACCGTACAGCCTGTCCCGCAGATGGCGCCGTCCGCGCCGCTGGCGAACAGGGGGGAGGTTATTGCCGCCGTCTCGGCCGCCATCGCACAGACGATGGGCACCGAGCCCTCGGGAATACGCATCCATTCGTTCCGGGCGATCGGCGCATCCGCGCCCCAGGGCGGCAGAGCCGAACAGGTCGCCGCTATTTCTGCGGCGATTGCCACAGCCATGGGCACCGACGTCACATGCCTTCGGATTCATTCTATCAAGCAAATCGGATAATCCCATCTCACAAAATTATCTGCGCGGAGGAATATTATTATGCGTAAATTCATCGTTAACGTCAACGGCACGTCCTATGAAGTCGAGGTTGAAGAGATCTCCGGCGCCGCTCCCGCCCCCAAGGCCCAGCCCGCGGCCCCTGTCAAAGCCGCTGCTCCTGCCCCCGCTCCTGCGGCCGCCGGTTCTGAGACCGTCTCCGCTCCCATGCCGGGCAGCATTCTGAGCGTCAGCGTCTCCGTCGGACAAACCGTAAAGGCCGGGCAGGTCCTCCTCATCCTGGAGGCCATGAAGATGGAGAATGAGATTCTCTCCCCCCGCGACGGCACTGTCACGGCAGTCAACGTCGCCAAGGGCGCAAGTGTGAATTCCGGCGATGCTCTGGTCGTGATCGGCTAATTCTTTTGCCCGAATCATAACTGGAGGAGCGTGAAATCATGCAGT
>JAHZEH010000220.1:2168-4270 GCA_019421925.1 Clostridia bacterium | reverse complement strand
TTATTGCAATCGGTTTCGGCATCCTTTTTTACTTTCTTTCCCCCGCCATCATTCATTCTTTCTTACGTCTGGCCCGCCGCATTGAAGGATCGCTCTCCGATATCCCCATGATCGACATCGTGTCCGGCAGTGTCGGGCTGGTGATCGGGCTGGTGATCGCCTATCTGCTCTCCACCCTCATTCAGCTCATTCCCGTGCCCGGGCTCAACACGGCCATCTCCGCCGTAGTCTATATCTTCCTGGGATACCTGGGCTGGTCCATCGGGCGCAAGCGCAGAAGCGAGCTGCGCCTGCCCGATTTCCAGAAGCGCCCCGCCAAGAGCGAGAAAGCGCAGAAGGGGGAGAAACAGGCCGCCCCAAAACCCAAGGTGCTTGACACCAGCGTCATCATAGACGGCCGCATCTTCGACATCTGCAAGACGGGCATCGTCGAGGGCACGCTGGTCATCCCCGGTTTTGTACTCCAGGAGCTGCGCCACGTGGCGGATTCCGCCGACGGGCTCAAGCGTAACCGGGGCCGCAGGGGTCTGGACATTCTGGGCAAGATACAGAAGGAGCTGGATATCCCCGTGCGGGTGGAGGAGAAGGACTACGACGACATCGCGGAGGTGGACGCCAAACTGCTCAAGCTGGCCAGCGACCTGGGCGGCGTTGTCGTGACCAACGACTACAACCTCAACAAGGTGGCGGCGGTGCAGGGGGTGCCCGTGCTCAACATCAACGAACTGGCAAACGCCGTCAAACCCGTGGTTTTGCCCGGCGAGGAGATGACCGTGACCGTGCTCAAGGACGGCAAGGAACCCGGCCAGGGCGTGGCCTATCTCGACGATGGGACCATGATCGTCGTCGACGGCGGCAAGCGTTTCATGGGCGAGACCGTGGAGGTTGTGGTTACGAGCGTTTTGCAGACGGCGGCCGGCCGCATGATCTTTGCCAAATTGAAACAGAATTCCTAAAAAATTCCTGCATAGCCCCGGGGGCGGAAGCCTTGACGGGGCTATGCTTTTCTGCTATAATCTAAAATTGCCATTTATATGTGGTAGTATATGGTTTTGTGTATCATCTTGCCGGGAAATCCAGTGTTTCTCGATGATGTACCGTTTTAGCCGGGAGTCATGCGCAGAGGGCGGGAACCGTTTTAGCCGGGACTGACTCTGCGCTGTTTGCGCTTCGGGCTTTCCGGCAAGAATTAACAAATACGACTGTTGAGACCCCTTCGCCCGCTTCGGGGCTGGCCGCGCTACGCGGACGACGATAGTGAGGAGTGATTTGCCAGTGGTTCATGACGTAATGATGGGCAAACGTGTGAGGAAGAGCTTTTCCAAGATTGAAGAAGTTCTTGAGATGCCCGATCTCATCGAGATCCAGAAAAACTCTTATAACCGTTTCCTCAGGGAAGAACTGCGCGATGTGCTCAACGACGTGTTCCCCATCACGGACTACGCCGAGAAGCTCATCCTGGAATTTGTCGATTATGACATCAGCTCGGAGCCCAAGTACACCGTTGAGGAGTGCAAGGAGCTGGATCAGAACTATTCCGCGCCTTTGAAGGTTACGGTCCGCCTGCTCAACACTGAGACGGGCGAGGTCAAGGAATCGGAGGTCTTTTTGGGCGACTTCCCCCTGATGACCGAACAGGGCACCTTTGTCATCAACGGCGCCGAGCGCGTCATCGTCTCCCAGCTCATGCGCTCCCCCGGCGTGTACTTCGACATGAAGAAGGACAAGACCGGCCACGAGCTCTTCTCCTCCCAGATTATCCCCAACCGCGGCGCCTGGATGGAGTATGAGACCGACTCCAACGACGTTTTGTACGTGCGTATTGACCGCACCCGCAAGATCGCCCTGACGGTGCTTCTGCGCGCCCTGGGCTTTGGCACGGATCAGGAGATTATCGACCTTCTGGGCGAGGACGAGCGCCTGACGGCCACGCTGGAGAAGGACAGGACCACGACCAAGGCGGCCAGCGTGGAGGACGGCCTCATCGCCATCTATAAACAGCTCCGCCCCGGCGAACCCCCGACGGAGGAGTCGGCCCGGGCCCTGCTCAACTCCCTGTATTTCGACCCCCGGCGCTATGATATTGCCCGGGTTGGCCGCTA
>JAHZEH010000220.1:0-2158 GCA_019421925.1 Clostridia bacterium | reverse complement strand
CCCGCATCAACGGTAGGCGGGCCGCTGAGCCCGTCGTCCACCCCGAGACCGGCGAGCTGATGTGCGAGGCCGGGCAGGTCATCGGCCGGGATTTGGCCGCCAGCATTCAGAATGCGGGCGTGTACAGCGTCACCGTCTCCCTGGAGGACCGGGACGTCAGGATCATCGGCAACAACTTCGTGGACGCCTCCGAGCACCTGCCCTTCGACCCCGAGCTGGCCGGCCTGAACGAAAAGGTCCACTATCCCACCCTGCGGGCCCTGCTCGACGAGAACAAGGATGCGGACCAGGCCACCCTCATCAAGGTGCTCAAGGAGAACGTGGGCGAGCTCATCCCCCGCCGCCTCCACAGGGACGACATCATCGCTTCCATCAACTATTTCCTGGGCCTGCCTTATAATATCGGCAACACCGACAACATCGACCATCTGGGCAACCGCCGTATCCGTTCGGTGGGCGAGCTGCTCCAGAGCCAGATCCGCGTCGGCCTCAACCGCCTGGAGCGCGTTGTGCGTGAGCGCATGCAGATTCAGGACGCCGATACGGCGACCCCCCAGAACCTCATCAATATCCGCCCGGTGACGGCCGCCATCAAGGAGTTCTTCGGCTCCTCCCAGCTCTCCCAGTTCATGGACCAGCACAACCCCCTGGCAGAGCTGACCCACAAGCGCAGGCTGTCCGCCCTGGGCCCCGGCGGTCTGTCCCGTGAGCGCGCGGGATTCGACGTCCGCGACGTCCACTTCAGCCACTATGGCCGTATGTGCCCGATTGAGACCCCTGAAGGCCCCAACATCGGCCTGATCAGCTCCCTGGCTACTTATGCCCGCATCAACCAGTACGGCTTCATTGAGTCCCCCTACCGCAGGGTGGACAGGGTGAATAAGCTGGTGACGGATGAGATCGTCTATCTGACGGCGGACGAGGAGGACGAATACATCGTGGCCCAGGCCAACGAGGAGATTGATCCTGAGACCGGCTGGTTCAGCAATGAATACGTCACCGGAAGATTCAGGGAGGACTTCTCCCAGTATCCCCGCGAACGCGTCGATTTTATGGACGTCTCGCCCAAGCAGGTTGTCTCTGTGGCGACGGCCATGATCCCCTTCCTGGAGAACGACGACGCCAACCGCGCCCTGATGGGCTCCAACATGCAGAGGCAGGCCGTTCCCCTTCTTGTGACCGAGGCGCCCTACGTTGGCACGGGCATGGAGTACAAGGCCGCCCGCGACTCCGGCGTGGTTGTGCTGGCCAGGGAGGCCGGCGTAGTGGAATTTGTCGACGGCAATTCCATCACCATCAGGCAGGACGACGGCCAGCGCAAGTTCTACAAACTCATCAAGTTCCAGCGCTCCAACCAGTGCACCTGCATCAACCAGCGCCCCATCGTCTCTGCGGGCGAGCGGGTGGAGAAGGGGCAGGTGATCGCCGACGGCGCGGCCACCGACCAGGGCGAGATTGCTCTGGGCCGCAATATGCTCATCGGCTTCATGACCTGGGAAGGTTACAACTACGAGGACGCCATCCTGCTCAATGAGCGTTTGGTGCGCGAGGACGTGTACACCTCGATCCACATTGAGGAGCATGAGTCCGAGGCCCGCGAAACCAAGCTGGGCGCTGAGGAGATCACCCGGGATATCCCCAACGTGGGCGAGGAGGCCCTCAAGGACCTGGACGATCGCGGCATCATCCGCGTGGGCGCAGAGGTCCGCAGCGGCGATATCCTTGTGGGCAAGGTCACCCCCAAGGGCGAGACCGAGCTCACCGCTGAGGAGCGCCTGCTGCGCGCCATCTTCGGCGAGAAAGCCCGCGAGGTGCGCGACACGTCGCTGCGCGTGCCCCACGGCGAGAGCGGCGTGGTGGTGGATGTCAAGGTTTTTGATGCCAGCGAAAAGAGGGCGGAGCTCTCGCCTGGCGTCAAGAAGATGGTGCGCGTCTACGTGGCCCAGAAGCGCAAAATCAGCGTCGGCGACAAGATGGCCGGCCGCCACGGCAACAAGGGCGTTATCTCCCGCATCATGCCGGAGGAGGATATGCCCTTCCTGCCCGACGGCACCCCCCTGGATATCGTGCTCAACCCCCTGGGCGTGCCCTCCCGTATGAACATCGGGCAGGTGCTGGAGGTGCATCTGGGCTATGCCGCCGCCGCCCTGGGCTGGAA
>JAHZEH010000219.1 GCA_019421925.1 Clostridia bacterium | reverse complement strand
CACTCCCCCTGGCCACACGGGTTGTAGAGGGAACGGGGCAGTGCTGTCTCCGTGCCCGTCTGATCGAGAAGCTAATAGCTGCTTTGGCCTGTCTGGCCGTCCCTGATTTCGCAGTTTGCACAGCCCTGCTCAAAGGGATAAGCATAGGTATAGCAGGGCTGAGCGAGCCATTCGCCCCGGGCGTCGATATAGCCCCAGACGCCGTTTTGGCAGACGGCGGCGTAGCCCTGGGAGAAATCGGTACAGTTGTCGAACTGGGGTGGAATGGCCCAATTGCCCTCGCGGCCCAGATATCCCCACAGGCCGCCCTCGGAGGCGGCGGCCAGATCCTCGGAGAAGGGCTGGAGACCCGAATACGCTTTGCCGCTGAAATAGAGACCCTCCGGGCCCATGAGCTGGTAACTCTGATCGCTGCCGTCATATCCCCCCCAGGAGACCAGGATGCCCGCGTCTATCGGGTGGGAGGAGTAGGCATAGCCCGCGTTCTCCACAGTCCAGAGGGGAGTCAGATCCCCGCGGCGCAGGCTGTCCAGGGAATAGAGGGAATAGGTGTAGGTGGAAGGGGCGTCCCGGTCCTTCCCGCTGGGCGGGGAGTAGACGGAATAGAGGAAGTAGCTCCCGCCGTCTATGGCCGAGAGATAGGCTTCCAGGGGGCAGGGCAGGGAGGCGAGCACCTCGCCCGTGCGGGTATCCAGCAGGTCAAACCGGTCCTGCCCCCGGCCCAGAACTGTGCCCTCCCCGTTCTCCAAGGCCGTCATGCTGAGATATTGGAAGTCAGTGAGCAGGTTGCCCGAGAGGTCGCACAGGGCGTAGTGGTAGACAGCCGCCTGGAAGTCGGAGCTGTCCGGGTCGCCAGGCTGCCGGACGGCCACGCCCAGGCGGTCCTCTGAGATACGGTCCACTCTGTCGTATGTACGGGGCAGCAGTGCATTTCCCTCCCGGTCCAGAACAGTATAATCCGAGGTCTCCCAATCGCGCAGCAGATAGAGGGAGGGCGGGGAGGGGCTCACAGTCTCCTCAGGCACGGATACTGGAGGAGTTGCGGAGGGCGCGGGCAGGACATCGCTTTGGGAGGGCGCCATGTTCTGGGTGCAGCCGCCCAACGTCAGAGCCAGGATGAGCAGAAGGGACAAACGACGCATGGAAAATCAATCCCCCAATTCTGAAAGCAGATGATTCCTTTTTTTGTATTGTATCACACCCGTTTTTTCTCGAAGGTAAACAAATTGTTAATAAAAAGTACGGCATGGCGGAGGCCATACCGTACAGAGAAGGTTATCCGGGGAATCAGCGGGCGGCGTTTTGCTGCCGGTTTGCGCTGCCCTTGCGGCGGGACGCGCCCGTCCGGGCAGGCATCTGTGCGGCGCGGGCGGGACGGGGCTGGGGCTGAACCTTGGGGGTGGGTTCAAAGACCTGCATGGGATAGGGGTGGTTCTCCACGACGGGGATGCTTTTTTTGATGAGCTTCTCTATGTCCCTCAGATTGTCCTTCTCATCAATACAGCAGAAGGAGATGGCGCAGCCGCCCAATCCGGCCCGGCCTGTGCGGCCGATCCGGTGCACGTAGGTCTCGGGCACGTCGGGCAGGTCCAGGTTGAACACGTGGGAGAGCTCGTCGATGTCAATGCCGCGGGCGGCGATATCAGTGGCAACCAGCACGCGGATATCCCCCTGCTTGAATCCGCCCAGGGCATTCTGACGGGCGGACTGGGACTTGTCGCCGTGGATGGCGGAGGCGCTGACACCCGCCTTGACCAGCTTGCGGGCCACCTTGTCCGCGCCGTGCTTGGTGCGGGTGAAGACGAGGGCCGAGCGGACGGCGGGGGAACGCAGGAGGTCGATCAAAAGATCGATTTTGTTGGCCTTATCCACGTAGTAGAGGGACTGCTCAATGAGCTCAACCGTGGAGGACACGGGGGTGACAGCCACTTTGACGGGGTCGCTCAGCAGCTGGGCAGCCAGCTTGGCAATGTCGGGCGGCATGGTGGCCGAGAAGAGAAGGGTCTGCTTCCGGGCGGGGGTGCGGGCAGCGATCTTCTGTACGTCGTGGATGAAGCCCATGTCCAGCATGCGGTCGGCCTCGTCCAGCACGAAGATTTCCACCCGGGAGAGGTCGACGCATTTCTGGTTGATCAGGTCGTTGAGCCTGCCCGGGGTGGCCACCAGGATGTCCACGCCCCGTTTGAGCGCGTCCACCTGGGGGACCTGGGAGACCCCGCCGAAGATGACGGCGGAGCGAAGTTTTAAAAAGCGGCCGTAGGCCTGGAAGCTGTCGCAGATTTGCAGGGCCAGTTCCCGGGTGGGGGTGAGAATAAGGGCGCGCACGGGCCGGGCGGTCTGAGAGGAGGGCTTTGCGTTCAGACGCTCCAGGATGGGCAGGGCAAAGGCCGCGGTCTTGCCTGTACCGGTCTGCGCACAGCCCAATACGTCCCGGCCGTCGAGGACGGGGGGGATGGCCTGCTGCTGAATGGGGGTGGGGAGGACATAGCCCTCCCGGGACAACGCCCGCTCAATGGCGGGATTGAGATGAAAATCGTGAAAGTTCATGTATGGTAGGTTCCTATTCTTGTCTGTGCCCATAAGATTGCGGAAGGCTTGCGCACAAACTATCTCAGTATAGTTGATTGCGGGACGTTTGTAAAGCGAATCGGCGGAAGGGGCTCGTTGAAAAGATATCCCGTATTGTGGGACGGGACGCCGCGATGATAGAATAAATGCAATTGAGATATTTGCGAACTGCTGCGGGAGGAACCTATGAACAGGATTGAGACGGTACTGGAAAATAAAAAACCGAATTTTGAGAAAGTCAGGGCCTTTGGCTTTCTTGAAAACGGCGGGAACTATACATATCATACTCCCATTGCCGGGGGACAGCTCCGGCTGACGGTTACGATTGCCGGGGACGGCGGCGTCAGCACGGAGGTTTTTGACCCGGAATCGGGCGGGGAATATGTGCTTCACAGCGCCGCCGGGGCGGCCGGCGCCTTTGCGGGGATGGTCAGGACGGACTGCGGGGAAGTCCTTGCCCGCATTGCTGAGGAGTGCTTTGAGCCGGACGTTTTCAAAAGTGACTATGCGCAAAAGGTGATCGCTTATATACGAAACGCCTATGGCGGCGAGCTGGAATTTTTGTGGCGGCGGTTCCCGGACAATGCGATCTGGAGAAGGGGGGACACCAATAAATGGTATGGCGCTTTGCTGGTGCTCTCCAAAAGAAAACTGGGTCTGGACTCGGACGACAGGGTTGAAGTGATTGACCTGCGCATGGAACCGGAGGAGATTGAGCGGGTGACGGACGGAAGAACCTATTTCCCCGGGTTTCACATGAATAAAAGGCACTGGTGTTCCATTTGCCTGGATGGCTCTGTCCCGATAGAAGAGATTTTCCAAAGGATAGACGAGAGTTACGGATTGGCTGTCAAGTGAGCGCCGCTCAGTCTCCGCACCGCTTGGGCGGAGCTTTTCAGCCTGGGGACCGGCGGTTTTTGCGTTGTGCAACCGCCGGTTGCGCAATCATCAAGCGCGATTGGTGGCCCGCAACCGGGACGGCTGTTACAATTCAGCTGCAATATTGCAGAGAAGTTCGCAGACAGGGGCCCGCCGAAGCGGGCCGGCAACAGGAGGAAATAATTATGATTCTGGCAGATAAAATTCTGATGCTGCGGAAAAAGAACGGCTGGTCCCAGGAGGAGTTGGCCGAAAAATTGAACGTCTCCCGGCAGTCTGTCTCCAAATGGGAGAGCGCGTCCAGTATCCCTGACATTGGGAAGATTCTGGAGATGGCCAGGTTTTTCGGGGTGACCACCGACTTTTTGCTCAAGGACGCCATGGAGGCCCCGGAATACTGCGGGGAGGAGATGGAAGGGCCCAGACGCGTCTCCCTCCAAGAGGCCAACGACTTTATGCGCAGCAGGGCGGACATTGGCAAGCGGATGGCCCTTGGGGTGGCGATGTGCATTCTCTCCCCTGTCCCGCTCATCCTGCTGCTGGGCATTTCCCAAGAAAAGCCCTGGGGTATGGAGCTGGATGCGGGCCTTGCGAGCGGGATCGGCCTTGTGACGCTGCTGCTCATGGTGGCGTCGGCTGTGGCGGTTTTTATCCTGTGCGGCATGGGGATGAAACGGTTCGAGTACCTGTCAAAATGCGAGTTTGAGTTGGAGTACGGCGTAGCGGGCGTTGTCGGGGAGAACTGGCGGGAGTTTGAGGGCCGTTTCACCAGGAGCGTAGTCACCGGCGTGGTGCTGTGCATCCTGAGTCCCCTCCCCCTCATCATTGCGGCGCTCCT
>JAHZEH010000218.1 GCA_019421925.1 Clostridia bacterium | reverse complement strand
AAGAGGAGGGAGGAATCCTGGCCGGATTCCGACAGACGATGACGCTGCTATGGAGTGCTCTATGACTCTGTAAACCGTGGTTCACATTTCATTGCTCAGGCTACGATGGTATAGGGTTCCACGTCCTTGGTTACGACCGCCCCTGTCCGATAATCGCCCCGTCGCCGATGCGGACGCCGGAGAGGATGACCGCCTGATATCCAATCCAGACATCGTTGCCCACTATGATATCCCCCTTGTTGTCCCAGGCGGAGGCAATCTCTGAGAGAGGGGTGCCCCACTCCTCAAAGAAAAGGGGAAAGGGGTAGGTTGACAGGGAGCTCAACGTGTGGTTGGCGCTTGTAAAGAGAAACTTCGCGCCGCAGGCGATGGAGCAGAACTTGCCGATGATGAACCGGTCCCCATTGATGGGATAGTGGTAGAGGACATTGTTTTTTTCAAAATCAACGGGATCATTTACGAAAGTCATCGTACATTGTATAGGCCCCTACGGAAATGTTGGGTCCCTTGACAACGGCCTCCAGATAGACGGTCTGTCTGTCGCCGGTACGAGGATATATTGTTTTAGCCGGAATAGGCATTGGTTTTCCTCCTGAATGTGTTTTTATTGGAGCGCTATTCCGGCCAGGACAATGCAGCGTTTCACTCTGTTTCGCCATCCTTTCACAGTTTGTTTAAGTGCAGTAGAATATGGCCCTTCTGTCAAACCGGGACGGGGGATACGGCAAAACCGGCGCGGAAATACCGCGCCGGTTGGAAAAGAGCGGGGATTGGGAGGAGGTTCACAGGGTGATCCCCTCGGAGCTGATCTGGATCAACCGGCTGTCCCCTGTGACGACGAGAATGGGGATGCCCGGGAAGGCCTGGCGCAGGGAGGAGATGAAGAGGCTCGCGCCGCCGCCCGGCGCGGCGCCCACCACGATTTTAACAATCGGGTGACGGTTGATGTACATCTTGGCGGTGTCCACGGGGTTGTCGCTGTAATACACGGCCATCTCCGCCCCCACGTCGGTGGAGACGCTGAAGAGATGCTCCAGAGCGTCGGGGTTGCCGTTGGCCTGGCTGCGGGGCTGGATGCTGAGCACCCTCAGCTGCTGCGAATCCTCCAGCAGCTTGCTGCCCGCGCGGATCAGGCGCTCACAGGAGGTCTGGCTCGTAACGCACACGAGTATGGATGGGATGAGTTTCGGCGCCATTTTTTCACCTCGTATTTATGCTTCCTGCGGCGCACGCGCCACGGTGAAGTGGAACTGTGTACCCTCGCCCTGGGTGCTGTTGACCCAGATGCGGCCACCCATGAGGGTGATGATCTCCCGGGCGATGGAGAGACCGAGCCCGGTACCGCTGCCTGTATGTGCCTTGTCGGCCTTGTAGAACCGGTCGAAGACGTGGGGTAAGTCGTCGGGATTGATGCCGCTGCCGGTGTCGGCCACGGTGAGAGTGATAACCTGTTCGTCCCAGTCCGCCGAGAGGGTGATGCTTCCTCCTTCGGGAGTGAATTTCAGGGCGTTGTCCAGCAGGATGACGAGAACCTGCTCAATGCGGTCGGCGTTGGAGAGGGCGAAGGGGCAATCGTCAGCCACCTGGCCAATCAGATGGATGCCCAGTTCATCGGCCTTGCCGTGGTAGCAGTCGGCGGTCATAAGCAGAAGATCGCGCACATCCACCTTGCCCCGCTCAAACGCCACGGCCCCGGACTGGAGGCGGGAGAGCTCCAGCAGATCGTTGATGAGGCGGGAGAGCCGCATGGACTCCCGCAGGATATAGCTGTAGTAGCGGGTCCGGTCGTTCTCCGACTGAACCATGCCGTCGCTCAGAGCCTCGGCGAAACCGCGGATGGCGGAGACGGGGGTGCGCAGCTCGTGGGAGACGTTGGCCACGTATTCCTTGCGGGTCTGCTCCAGCCGCTCCGACTCTGTGATGTCCCGCAGAAGGGCCACTGCGCCGGCGCATTTGCCGTCGTCATCCTCCAGCGGGGTGATGTTGACCCGCAGGATAATATTGCCCATTTTCATGCTGCGCATGACGGCGACTCCCTCGGTGATGACGCTGCTGAAATCGCTCCAGAAGGAGGCGTCGGGCAGAAGGGAGAGGGGATCGGCACAGGTCTCGGCCTCATAGTGGAAGAGGGCGCGGATGGCGGGATTGATATGGGTAATGCGGCCCTGCCGGTCAATGGCGATAATGCCTTCGGACAGTCCGTTGATGATCTGCTCCATCCGCTTGCGCTCCACAACCAGGGCGGAGATCGTCTGGGAGAGGCGCTCTGAGAGATAGTTGAGGGAGTGGCCAAGCTGGCCGATCTCCCCGGTCTGGGAGGCGTTGGCCCGCACGGAGAAATCCCCGCCCGCCATGGCAAGGGCGACGTCCCGCATCTGATTGATGGGGCGCACCAGCATACGGGAAGCGAGATAGGCGGGTATGAGCAGGAGCAGAAACACCACCGTCATGATGAGAATGAGGGAGACGTTCAGGCTGTTGATCGTCGCGTCCAGCTCATCGAGGGACTTGGTGAGAAACACCGCGCCGGAGGTGATGCCGTCGATGACGACGGGAACGCCTACAATCAGATGGGTGACCTCAAAGTGCTTGCTGTCCAGCACCGTGACCCCCTCGGCGCAGGCGAGGACGGTGGTCACATAGCTGCCGATCTGGTCGGCGAACTGGGCAGCCTGCTCCTCGATGGCCGCCTGGTCGGCCTGCAGGGCGTTGGCGTCTGCGCTGTAGTAGGCCAGCTCCCCCAGGTAGTTGAAGATGTTGATCTGGGCATCCCAGGTGGCGTTGCTGCGGGTATAGGCCCGAAAGAGGGCCTCCGAAAGGTTGCCCTGCAGCAGCTCCATATAGGAGTAGGCGATGCTCTCCGCCCTGGGGATGAGCTCCTTGGCCCGGGAATTGGCGAACATGCTGCGGGAGGTTGGGCTGAAAATCGCTGCCGTCAGAAGGGCGGAGAGGATGACGGAGATGAGCAGCAGGGTCAGGATGCGGCGCAGAAACGCGCTTTTAATCATTGGGCGACCTCGAATTTATAGCCCACGCCGTAGATGGTACGGATAGCCCAGGAAACGCCCTCCTGGGGCAGCTTCTGGCGGATGCGCTTGATCTGAGTGTCCACAGCCCGGGTGTCGCCGAAGTAGTCGTAGCCCCAGACCTGGGAGAGGATCTGTTCCCGGTCAAACACCTGCCCGGGGTGGGAGGCCAGCAGATGGAGAATCTCCACCTCCTTGGGCGTGCAGGGCACCACCTTGCCGTCCACCTTGACCTCGTAGTGGTTGAGGTTGATCTCCAGGGAATCAAAGCGCAGAACCGGGGAGGCAGGGGTATTCTGATCGCCGATGCGGCGCAGGACCGCCTTGATGCGGGCGATGACTTCCCGGGGGGAGAAGGGCTTGACGATGTAGTCGTCCGCACCCAGCTCCAAGCCCAGAATACGGTCGATTTCCTCCCCCTTGGCGGTGAGCATGATGATGGGGGTGGCGCTGAATTTCCGGACCTCGCGGCACACCTCCGTGCCTGAGAGCTTGGGCATCATCAGATCCAAAATGATCAGGTCAGCCTGTTCGCTCTTTGCTTTGGCCAGCGCCTCTTCACCGTCATAGGCCGAGTCATGGGTAAACCCCTCCGCGTCCAGATAGAGCGAAAGCGTTTCGTGGACGGCGCTCTGGTCGTCGCAGATGAGGATATGAGGCGATTTGGGCATAGTTTGACTCTCCTTTTATATCATACCAATATTATAAGGTCGCGGCCACTTTTGTGCAAGCGCGGTGATGGAAGTGTCACCATTCTACACAAAACTGTCACAATTGCGGTTCCACTTGGAATAGCTTTTGTACGTTCGAACGTTTATAATATAAGGTAGCTAATGAAATTTCTGGAAAGGGAGAGAAGGTACGCATGAAGAAACAGGTGCTCGAAATTGCGGGCGGGCCTTTGACGGTGGGCCCTTATTCCCAGGCGGTATTTCATGGGGACACCCTCTATATCGCCGGACAGATGGGCTTTGCCCCGGGAAAAACGACGGTTGTGTCCGGCATAGAACAGCAGACGCGCCAGGCCCTCAGCAATCTGGGCGACATCCTGCGGGCGGCGGGGCTGACCTATTCCGACGTGGTCAAAACCACGCTTTACATGGTGGACATCACGGACATCAGCGCGGTTAACGCCATCTACCGGGAATTTTTTCCCGAGGAGCCGCCTGTGCGCTCCTGCGTGCAGGTGTCGGCGCTCCCCAAGGCGGCGCTGATTGAAATCGAGGCGATTGCAGGATGGTAAAAAGCCGAAAAAATTCCG
>JAHZEH010000217.1:1533-4296 GCA_019421925.1 Clostridia bacterium | reverse complement strand
TTCCCATCCTCCGAAGCGGGAATGCTGCGGCATTAGCCCGCGCCTGTCGGCTCGTTCCCTAGCAGCATCAATTCACACAAAAAGCGGCGGTATTATATACCGCCGCTCCTTTGTCTGTCAAAAAAGCCTATCATCTCCCGATCTTCCCCTGATAATCAAAGGGGATTCCGGGGAGGAAGGAACGCAGCTTTGGGGCACGCATTATCCGTTCCGGCGCACGCCTTCAGAACACAGACGCCGCCGGATCCGGATTAAAAACCGTGGGGGCATCCCCATTTACCCCCCGGGAATCCTTTTCCGCTCCCCCCATTTCTACGTCCCCAATGCTTTTCTTTATATGGCCTAGAGCTGTTCCATCAGCCGGGTATAGCACTCTGCGCACTGCACCATCTTTCTGGCGGGAATACGCTCGTTTGCCGCATGGATCAGCCCCCGCTCCTCCTTGGTCAGATACATGAAGGAGAAGCGCAGGACATTGTCGCTGATCTGGCAGAAATGACGGGAGTCGCTGCAGGCCAGCATAACATAGGGGGAAACGATCGCGTCGGGGAAGGTCTGATTGATGGCCCTCTTGAGCTTCTTCCAGCCCTCGCTGCCTGTGCTGGAGTAGGGGGAGGCGTTCATGCCGTGGATGAGCTCCACCTCCACATCCTCCCCCGCCTGCCGCCTGAGATGGGCCAGCACGCTGTCCACCGTATCGGTGCGGGAGAGGCGGCAGTTCACCACCGCCCGGGCTTCGGCCGGCAGAACGTTGGACTGCTTGCTTCCGCTAGCCATCGTAAAGGCCGTAGTGGTCCGGCACATGGCGTTGAGTTCGCCGCCATTGCCCGTAAACGCCAGCTTGACCAGGCCGCTGAAAAGCCACATATTGGCGAACAGCAGCCGCATCGCAAAGGAGGAATGCCGCCCCAGGGTATCGAGCATCTCCCGCGTGGGGGGCGGGAGCGTGGCTTTCATGGGGTGGTTCTCGATGTTGACAATGGCCTGGGCCAGCTTGCCCAGCGGGCCGTGTTTGGGCGGCGTTGAGGCATGGCCGCCCCGGCTGACGCACCGCAGAGAGATATCCGCCATGCCCTTCTCCCCCACACCAATGAGGGCACAGGGCTCGGAGACTCCAGGGAACACCTGATCCACCACAGCGCTGCCCGCAACCTCCTCGTCCCCGCCAAAGGAGAAGTAGATGTCATGCTCCGGCTGGAACCCCTTTGCCAACAGGTATTCCGCGCCCTCCATCGCGCCGCAGAGGGTGCCCTTGGTATCCAGCGTGCCCCTGCCCCAGAGCACCCCATCCTCCAGGATGCCGGAGAAGGGAGGCTTCTCCCACTCCGCCTCCACCACGGGCACCACGTCATAGTGGGCCATCAGCACAGTGGGGTCGCCCGGAGTCTTGCCCTTCCAGTGATAGAGGATCCCGTTTTTGCCCACGAACTCCCGGGTGCAGGTCCGGTGTACCAGGGGATAGCGCTCCTCCAGCAGCCTGTGGAACGCCTCGAACTGGCTCTGGTCCACCGCCTCGGGATTATCCCGCGAGGACACCGTGCGGCAGCGTACCATCCGGGCCAGAGATTCCACAATATGCTCCTCATCCATACCCAGGGGAGGCGCTTTCTCCTCCGCCGCCTCTCTGGGCTTAAACATTGCCGCGCGCACCAGAAGGACTGCAATCAGCAGTGCAAGAGCGCCTAGAATGATCCACAAAACCGTCATATGATTCCCTCCCGCCGGTTTTTACACCGCAATTTATTATCAGTATATCCCCTCATTGAGTTTGCGTCAATCATCCCCGGGCCAGTTTGCCCTTTGCAGTCAGCAGCCGGTATGTTATGATCTTCTTGTGGGCGTCCCTTCCTTTGCTCCACAAGATATGCCAAAATGCCGAAAGAGGCTGCTTGCAGCAGCCCCTTTCGATTGAGGAAGAAAGGAAATGTGAAACAATCTATCTCAAGCAAACGAACTGTCAGGCAACGTCGCTTGCATTGCTTTCCACCCTGTAGGCGGTGCTCACGGTCTCGGGCTTATCCTCCCCCAGTGTCAGGGTTATATCCAGATACTGCCCGTCGCGGTAAACCTTGAGCTTCATCTGATCGCCCACAGAGAGCTTTTCCTTCACAGCATTGAGTTCGTCCAAGGTGGTCACCGCAGCGCCCTCGGCCTCGGTGATGATGTCGCCCCGCTTCAGACCGGCCGCTTCTGCCGGGCTTCCCTCTTCTACGCTGACCACGCCCACACCGGGCACGATGTTGTAGTACTGGGCATATTGCTCGCTGATCTCCTGAACACTGATGCCGATTTTGGGCCTGCCTGTCACATAACCATTGTTAATGAGGTCCTCGGCAATCTCCTTGGCGCGGTTGATGGGGATGGCGTAGCCCAGACCCTCGACGCCCAGGGCGGAGGTTTTGGCGTTGTTGATACCAATCACCTCGCCAAAGGAGTTATACAGCGGGCCGCCGGAGTTGCCGGAGTTGATGGCCGCGTCATGCTGGAGCAGGACCATGTTGGTGCCCTCCACATTGATGCTGCGCTCCAGCGCGCTGATGAAGCCCACCGTGACGGTTCCCGTCAGGTCACCCAGAGGGTTGCCGATGGCCACGCACAGCTCGCCGACCACCACGTCGTCCGAGTCGCCCATCACGGAGTAGGGCAGGCCGGCCGCGTTAATTTTGATTACTGCAATATCGGTTTCAGAATCGCTGCCCACGAGCAGAGCCTCGTAGATGGTGCCGTCATTGAGCTGCACTGTGATCTTGGAGGCCCCATCCA
>JAHZEH010000217.1:0-1520 GCA_019421925.1 Clostridia bacterium | reverse complement strand
GTTGGTCAGGATATAGCCGTCCGCGGAGATGATGACGCCTGAACCGGCGTAGGTCTCCACAGTGGCGCCGCCCTGGCCAAAGGGATTCCCGAAACCGAATGTGCCGCCCTGGCCATAATAGCTGCTCTGGCTCTGCACCTCGCTGGTGATGAGCACCACAGAGGGCAGGTTCTGCTCAGCAATCTGAGCAACGCTCAGTGTGGTCTTGCCCGCTTCGCTCCTCAGGCCGGCCGTCTCAAAGCTGAAATGCTTGCCCGTGGTGCTGCCGGTGCTGGAGGCCTCCTGTCCGTTGCTGCCGGTTCCATTCCCGCTCTGGGTAACGCCCGGCGTGGGAGTAGCAGCGTCCGCCTCAACGGCGGGAGCGTTCCGGTTGCCCAGCGCATAGCCGATACCGCCGAAAACCAGCACGCCGCAGAGCAGAAGGGCTACCGTAGCCAGAACCTTTTTGCCCTTGCCCCTGCGCGGAGGCTGTCCGTTTCCGCCGCCCTGAGGGGCTCCGAACGGATCCGCATAGTTTTGCATGTAAGGATTATTCCCGTTCGTCTCTTTATCGTAGTTCTCAAACATGATTCATTGCCTCCTGTATGGGAAGCACCCTCTCTCTCAGTCGGGCGCTCCATCTCTTTTTGATGAGTATAGTATGCCTTTTTATTTAGGCAAAAGTTTAACCAAATTGTAGCTCGATTTTGATCAATTTTGGATACAATGTGGCACTCCGGCTTTGAGAGTGCTAACAAAATCCCCCAGAATCGCCTGTTTTTTGATCCGCTCAGTGTACTTGTTGGTATATTTCTTTTCAGCCGTCAATCGAGGTGAGTTTTTTGTCCTCTTCCAAAACATCCCTTTGCAGCGCCTTTTTCCTGTCCCTGGCCCTCATGGCCTGCGCCTGCTCCTCCCGGCCCGACCTCTCCCTCTCTCAGACGGCGGCAAGCCCCGTACCCGCGCCGCAGGAGGGCATTGTCTTTTGCCTGACGCCCCAGAGCGACGAATACTCGGGCGTCATCCTGACCGACCTGTGCGAGGGGGCCGTTGTCACCTGCTCTCTCTTCTATACGGACGGAGAGGGTACCGTCCATCAGCTCCGCCAAAGCTCCACTGTTTCTTCCAGTCAAATTCAATACCGTTTTACTCCGCCCGCGGACTCGGCTGCATACCGGCTGCGGGTCACAATGGTGCTGACCGACCGGGAGCATCCCCAGCCGGAAGCGGTGACGGACCAATATGGACAATATGGCGAAAAGCTCAGCGGCCCCTATGTCCTCCACCAAAACGGCTATTCCTATCTCGCCTCCCAGTGGGAGCCGCCCTTCCCTGTCTCGGAGGACATCTTTTATGTGGCACAGCGCGGCTCCAAATACCACAGGGCCGGCTGCCGTTATGCTGCTTCGGGCTCCCCCCTCTCCCGGGCGGAATGCGAGGCGCGGGGATATGAACCCTGCTCCATCTGCATGGACGAATAAATCTTACCCATCCTCAACCGTAAGAAAGGGACTGTTATTATGTACCGAGCCATCATCTTT
>JAHZEH010000216.1:1503-4299 GCA_019421925.1 Clostridia bacterium | reverse complement strand
AGCCGTTTTTAACAACCGCGCTACCCGCGACGCACGTATAATTATATGGATTTTACCATCCTTTGTCAAGAGCCATTTCAAAACTTTACGCAAGTATTTTTCATTTTAGTTTTTGGGAACAGACGAATCCGTCCATTTAATCCCGTAATCAGGTTATCTGCGAGCCTCCAGCTCCGCAAAAAGTTCCTCCGGGGTAACGCCCTGCTGGGCCATGACGACGAGAAGATGATAAACCAGATCGGCCGCCTCATAGATCACCTCGGACTTGACCCCGTTTTTCGCCGCAATGACCACCTCGGTAGCCTCCTCCCCAATCTTTTTGCAGATCTTATCAATCCCCTTCTCCATAAGATAGTTGGTATAGGAGCCGGGCTGAGGATGGGCCATCCGATCGAGAATGGTGTTGTAATCCTCTGTGATGGCCGCCGCGCCGTGGGAGGAGGTACCCTCCTCCTGAAGAACGGGATGATGAAAGCAGGAGTACTCCCCTGTGTGGCAGGCGGCGCCCGTCTGCTCGATCTTGAGCAGGATGGCGTCCCCGTCGCAGTCATAGCTGAGCTCCACAACCTTTTGAGTATTCCCCGAGGTCTCCCCCTTGACCCAGAGCTTCTGCCTGCTGCGGGAAAAATAGGTGGCCTTGCGGGTCTCAACCGTCAGGCGCAGCGCTTCCTCATTCATATAGGCCAGCATAACCACCGCCCCCGTCCTGATATCCTGGGCAATGGCGGGCACCAGGCCCTTTTCATCAAATCTGATATTTGAGAGAAAATCTTCCATCATTATTTTCAGTCCTTCATCAATCAATTTATTGGGCGCAGGCAATTGCCTCGGGCAAAGAAATCCGCCCGTCATAGAGCGCCTTGCCGATGATCGCCCCGTGTATATTCTCAGACGCCAGCGCACGAACGTCCTCCAGCGAGCCGACTCCCCCCGAGGCGATCAAGTTCATGCCGGTCTGGCGCTGCATCTCCAAAGTGGCCTCAAGGTTGGGGCCGCTGAGCATTCCGTCCCTGCTGATGTCCGTATAGACGCAGGTCTCCATGCCGTAGTCGGCCAGGCGCTTGCCCAGATCCACCGCCTTAATCTGGCTGAGCTCCACCCAGCCCTTGACGGCAACCATCCCTCCCTTGGCGTCAATGCCCGCCACAATTCTGCCCGGGAACTCCCGGGCCGCCAGCTGGGCGAATTTGGGGTCGGACAGGGCGGCAGTGCCCAATATGACCCGGGCCGCTCCCAATTCAAAGCGCGTCTCGATATCCTCCATGGTGCGGATGCCGCCGCCCAGCTGTACGGGCACTTTGCCCGCCGCCTGGCAGATAGAGCGCACTGCCTCCAGATTCTTGCCCTGTCCGGAAAAAGCGCCGTCGAGATCCACAACATGCAGATATTCACCGCCCAATTCCACCCAGCGCAGCGCCATGGCCCCGGGATCATCCCCGTAGACCGTGGCGTCCTGGGCGCGGCCCTGCAGGAGGCGGACGCATTTGCCCTCTTTAATATCAATAGCGGGATAGATTCTCATAGCGCCCCCTTCGTGGAGGGGATGCCCTCCACCCGCTCATCAAAAGCTACGGCCTGGGCGAGAGCCCGGCCAAATCCCTTGAAGAGCGCCTCAAGGATATGGTGGGCGTTTTTGCCCGATAGCACCTTGATATGCAATGTCAGACCGGCGGCCATGGCCACTGCGCGGAAAAACTCCTCCGCAAGCTGGGCCTCCATCTGGCCGCAGTAGATTCCCTGGGGCAGGTCGGCGTCAAAGCAGAAAAAGGGCCGGCCGCTGAAATCCAGCGCAACGAGTGCAAGCACCTCGTCCATGGGCAGCATGAAATTGCCAAAACGGAATATCCCGGCCTTATCCCCCACTGCCTCCGCCAGCGCCTGGCCAAAAACGATGCCCGTATCCTCCACCGTGTGGTGGGAATCCACCTCCAGATCACCCTGGCAGTGTACTTTCAGGCCAAAAAAGCCCTGCTTGGCCATTGCGTCGAGCATGTGATCAAAGAAGGCGATCCCGGTGTCGATCTCCCTTTCCCGGCTCCCATCCAGGCTGACCCGGACAGAGATGGCCGTCTCCTTGGTGATGCGGTTCTTCTCCCCTGTGCGCATGCCTATTCCTCCCCTTCAAAGCGGATAAGGGCGCTGCGCGCGTGGGCGCTCAGCCCCTCCGCCTCCGCAAATATGGCGATATCCTCATAAACCTCCCGCAGGGCCTCCCTGGAGTAGGAGATGATGCTGGATTTCTTGATGAAGTCGTCCACCGACAGGGGCGAGAAAAACCGGGCTGTCCCGCTGGTGGGCAAAACATGGTTGGGCCCGGCGAAGTAGTCGCCCAGGGGCTCGGGGGCGTTCTCGCCCAGGAAGATGGCCCCGGCGTTCTCGATGGATCCCAGCAGCTCAAAGGGATTCTGGACCAGCAGCTCCAGGTGCTCGGGCGCAATATCGTTGGCCAGACGGACCGCCTCCTCCATATCGGGTGTGACGATCAGACCGCCGTGGTTCTGCAGGGCGGCAGTGGCGATCTCATTGCGGGGCAGGGCGGCAAGCTGCTTGTCCAGTTCCCCGGCCACAGCCCGGGCGAGGTCCTCGCTGTCCGTGATAAGAATAGGTGCGGCGAGGGCGTCATGCTCCGCCTGGGAGAGCAGGTCCGCAGCAACGTAGGCCGGGCTGGCGCTCCCATCGGCCAGCACCAGCACCTCGGAGGGGCCGGCGATCATGTCGATGCCCACAAAACCAAACACCTCCCGCTTGGCCAGAGCCACATAGATATTGCCGGGACCGGTGCTCTTGTCCACCTTG
>JAHZEH010000216.1:781-1493 GCA_019421925.1 Clostridia bacterium | reverse complement strand
TGCTCTCCGTGCCGAAAGCGAGGGCGGCAATGGCCTGAGCACCGCCAACCTTATAGATCTCGTCCACGCCTGCCTCATGGGCGGACACCAGCGTCAGGGGGCAGATGGAACCATCCTTGCCCGCCGGAGTGACCATAACGATTCGCCCAACCCCCGCGACCTTGGCGGGAAGCACGTTCATCAGCACGGAGGAGGGATAGGCAGCCGTACCGCCGGGCACGTAGACGCCCGCGCTGGCGATGGGGCGGATGAGCTGGCCCAGCGTCCTGCCCTTCTGGACATCCAGCCAGGTCTTCTGCTTCTGCTTCTCGTGGAACGCCCGCACGTTGGCGGCGCTGCGGCGCATGGCCTTCAGCAGTTTTTCATCCACTTGGGCATAGGCGCTCTCGATCTCGTCCTGGGTCACCCTCAGGCCCTGGGCGGTCATATCCGGGCAGTCGAAACGCCGGGTGTACTCCAAAAGCGCCTCGTCCCCCCTGGCACGCACTTCAGCGATGATCTGCTTGACCGCCGCCAGCTCCCTCTCAGAATTCAGGGAGGAGCGGTCGAGCAGGCGTTTCAGTTCCTGTTGGGCCCGATCACTGTAAATCAAAGGCATCATGGCTGTTCCCTCTCACTCTCCGCACGTATTCTTTCAATCAGTTCCTTGATCTTGGCGCCTTTGGTTTTGAGGCTGACGCGGTTGACCACCACGCGGTCCGAAATATCGCAC
>JAHZEH010000216.1:0-771 GCA_019421925.1 Clostridia bacterium | reverse complement strand
CCCCAGAAGAGGTCCGGTTTCCACCGATCCATTGAGCTTGATGATGCGGATGTTCTCCCCCTTCTGGGCGTAGTAGTTGCGGGTGATGTTGGGATATTTGGTGGCGACGCAGAGGTTGGAGGAGGTAATCCCCCGCTCATAGGCATGGGAAACGCCGCAAACACACAGCTTGCATCTCCCCAGCCCCAGGTCGAGCATCTCATACAGGGGGAGGTTGGACTCCATCAGGGTATCCTTGCCCGCAACCCCCACGTCCGCCACACCCTGCTCCACATAGGTGGGCACATCGGTTGGCTTGACGAGGATGAAGCGGTAGTCGTTGGTTCTGTCATAAAAAATCAGCTTGCGGGACTTGGCGTTGATCTCGCTGCAGTCCACGCCGCAGCGCTCCAGGATGGCGATGGTGTCATCGGCCAAACGCCCCTTGGGCAGGGCAATCGTCACGACGGTCATTCCTTTTCGCCCTCCTTAAAATACATAGCCCGCGCCCCCAGTTTGGACGCATATGCCTCCAGCTCGCTCTGGCTGAGGTGCAGCGCGGCCTCCACCCTCTGGCCCCTGTCCCGCATGAGATTCATGCGCTCATAGGCCAGGGCCCGCGCGCTCTTGTCGCAGGAGACCACGCAGTCAATTCCAGGAATGCGGCGCAACCCCCCTTGGCGCTCAAGAGCGATCATGCTGCGCTTGATACCCAGGGCAAATCCTGTCGCGGGGGCCTCCAGACCAAATTCCCCCAGCAGTTTGTCATACCGCCCGCCGGAGAGCAAAGAC
>JAHZEH010000215.1:3913-4318 GCA_019421925.1 Clostridia bacterium | reverse complement strand
CCGTTCCAGCTCCTCCAGGGATTTGTCATGTATCCCCCTCTGGGCGAGCTCCAGAAAGCGCCTCTTGGCGCGCTCCCGGGGGCTGGCTGTTACAAAAAATTTGAAGTCGGCCTGAGGAAGCACAACCGTGCCGATATCCCTGCCGTCCATGACCACGCTCTTACCCTGGGCGATCTTCTGCTGCAATTTGACCATCTGTGCCCGCACCTCGGCGATAACCGAGATGTCGGACGCAGCCCGGGAGACCTCGTTGCTGCGGATCAGCCCGGACACGTCCTCCCCATCGAGAAGGACACGCTGCCGGCCCTCGGAGTACTGCACGTCAAGACTGGTTCCGGCCATCATAGGGACGACCTTCTCCTCATCGGAGGGCGCAAAACCAAGGCGCAATGCTTTCAGCCCCAA
>JAHZEH010000215.1:0-3903 GCA_019421925.1 Clostridia bacterium | reverse complement strand
GGCTCTTTCCGGCCCCGGCCGGGCCGTCAATTGCAATGGTTATCAAAACGCTTCCCCCTATCATTTTGGTTAAATGGCCCGGTGTCCAAGGCCGATTGCGATCTCGTCGAGATGGAGCAGGCCGATGCCAAAGAATACGCACACGGCTATGTTATCCTCTGTGCGGGCGATTCCGATCTTGCCACCCACATTGAGCCCGATAGCCTTGTCGGTGATCTTGGCGATGGCTTCGCGGGTCGCTCCGGCAACCGCCCCCTCCAGATGGTACTCATCCGTGATAAGCCCCTCGCGCTTGGAGGCGACAACCGCCCGTTCGATGATCTTGCCCACAGAGGAGATGAACTCCCCGCCGAAGTCCACAGCGGCGGCGGAAATCTGATGCTCGTCCAGGAGCTTCTGCTTCAATTCCCGCTCCTCCGCCCGGTCGAGCGTCATCGCCATGGTGATGGCGGCGCGCGCAATCAATTTTGTGCTGATGGAAGAGTGCATGGAGAATCCTCCTGATTCTTTTGTTGGATGGAACTGCCCGCCAGATATCCGGTAGAACAGGCGATTTGAAGGTTGAAGCCGCCGGTATATCCGTCCACGTCCAGAATCTCCCCGGCAAAATACAGTCCGGGTAGGAGCCTGGATTCCATCGTGGAGGGGTTTATTTCCTTGACGCAGACCCCGCCCCTGGTCACAATGGCCTCTTCAATCGGTCGAAAAGCCCTGCCTGTGAAGCGAAGGTCCTTGAGCAGGGCGCAGAGGGATTCCCGTTCCTTCCTGGATATCTGGTTGACCGGCTTTTGCGCAGGGATGCCGCTCAGTTCCACAACCACTGGGATCAGCTTGGCGGGAAGCAGCTCGTCAAGGGAATTTTCAAAGTATTTGCGCGAGTTCTTCTCAAAGTCCCGGAGCAGCCGGGCATCCAGGGCGTCAGGAGCCAGCCCCGGCTTCAAATCCAGGGAAAAGGAAGCGCCTTCAATCTGATCGATGCAGGCGCTGGCCGAGAGCACCAGCGGGCCGCTGACACCAAAGTGGGTAAAGAGCAGCTCCCCCAGCTCCTCAAAGACCTTTTTCTTTCCCTGGCGGACCCGCAGCGTCACGTTGCGGAGGGAGAGCCCCATCAGGGAACGGGGCCAGGATTCGGCCGTTTCCACAGGGATGAGCGAGGGCCGGATGGGGATGATGGTATGCCCGGCGGAGCGGGCGAGGGCATACCCCTCCCCTGTTGAGCCTGTCCTAGGATAGGACGCCCCTCCCGTCGCCAGAATAACGGCGTCCGCCTCCACAGGCCTGCCCTCAAGAATGACGCCCCTGAGCGCGCCGCCCTGAAGATACAGTCCACCCGCGTGGGTGTGGAGCTGAACCTTCACGCCGCAGTCCTGTAAATGCCTGCGCAGGGCGGAAATCACGTCGCTGGATTTATCGGAGAGGGGGAACACCCTCCCTCCCCTCTCGGTTTTCAGGGGAACGCCGTAGCGCTCCATCAGCTCCATCAGCGCGGTGTTGGGAAAATGATACAGGGCGCTGTAGAGAAATTTGGCATTGCGTGGGATGAATTTGAAAAAGTCCTCAACATCCGCGGCGTTGGTGAGGTTGCAGCGCCCCTTGCCCGTGATAAAAAGCTTTTTCCCCAGCTTCTCGTTGTGATCCACGAGGGTAACGCTGTGTCCGTTTTGCGCGGCTGCGCACGCCGCCAGCATGCCGGCCGGCCCGCCGCCGATTACGATCGTCTTGGCCATAAAACTCCTTCCTGGAGATGCGTTGTGTCGTTGCAGAGACGCAACACAGAGCGGTCCGGGTAAAAATCTAAGATACTCATGGAGACATTGTCCACCCGCAGGGCGTGCAGGTTTTGCAGGGGCAGGCCGATTGTCCTGGCGATGAGCAGCTTGCAGGGGATGGAATGGGTGATCGCCACGACAATTTTACCGGAATAGCTGGCCCTCGCCCGGGAAAGAAACGCGTCTACGCGCTCCGCCACCTGGGAGAGGGTCTCCCCGTTTCCGGGCGGCTGACAGCGGTCGGGCGAGGCATTCCAAACAGCAAGCTCCTCGGGATAATTCTTTCCAATTTCCTCGAAGGTAAGGCCCTCCCAGCAGCCGAAATTGATCTCTCGCAGGTCGTCGTCCACCATGATGGGCCAGTTTTTGTGCAGGGTGAGGGCCTTGGCTGTGTCCACAGCGCGGGCAAGCGGGCTGCTAAAGACGCACTGCACAGGCATGCTCCGCAGGCGCGCTGCCAGACGCAGGGCCTGCCTGTGTCCCCTGGGTGCAAGGGGGGTGTCGCTCATCCCCTGCGTGCGCTTCTGCTGGTTCCACTCTGTTTCTCCATGCCGGACCACGATCAATCTCATGTGCATTCTCCAGATGTTTATTTGTTGTCCTTGGCCACATAGGTACGCTGTTTGTCCCAGATTGCCTCGAGCTGGCTGAAATGTTCGGAGACCTCTTCCTTCTTGCGCATGCTCGCCGCCACAATGACGGCGTTGATGAGGCTGAGGGGGGCCACAAGAGAGTCCGCGAAGGAAGCCATATCGCTGCGCGCAACCAGCGTACTGTCCGCGCATTCCGACAGGGGCGAGAGAGTGCTGTCCGTGATCGCGATGACATAAGCTCCCTTCTGCTTGGCAAATTTCATGCCCTCCACAGTGCGGGTGGAGTAGCGCGGGAAGCTGATGCCAATACATACGTCCTCCGCGCCGATGCGCACCATCTGCTCGAAAATATCGGCAGTACCGGTTGTGACGGTGCGCACGTTGTCCAGGACGAAATTGAGGTAGTAGCCAAAAAACTCCGCGAGGGGCGTGGAGCTGCGCTGGCCGAGCACATAGACCACCCTGCCCTTGAGCATGGCGTCCACCACGTTTTCAAAGGCGGTTTCATCAATACTCTCAATAGTGGCGCGGATATTCTGCATGTCCGCCTTGAGGACGGTTTTGAGCACGTCGTTTTCATTGATCTCGCTGGTTAGCTGGATACGTTGAACGCTGGTCAGGCGGTTGCGGATCATCTCCTGAAGGGAGCGCTGGAGCTCAGGATAGCCGTCATAACCCAGGGCATAGGCGAAGCGCACGACCGTGGATTCGCTTACGCCTACCACCTTTCCCATCTTGGAAGCCGTGATGAAGGCGGCCTTGTCATAATTCTCCAGGATATACTGGGCGATCAGCTTCTGCCCCTTGCTCATACTCTTATAGGAAGCATTGATGTTTTGAAGCAGGTCTGTATTGTTTTCCATAATCAATCCTCCTGAAACAAATCGTCATGCTTCATGGTTTCCAGGTATTCATAACTGGTCCAGTCCATCTTGATGGGCGTGACTGTGGCATATCCTGCGGCTACCCACTGCCGGTCTGTCCGGGGCTCCTCCTTGAGGGCCTGCCTGGTTTCCCAATCGCTCATGAGCCAATAGAACGGGCGGCCTAGGGGATCGGTGTACCGTTTATAGCTGAAATCAAAGCTCATGCTGTCCAGGGGCGCCAGCTTGAGGCCCTTGACCTCCTCCCTTGGGCGGTCCGGGACATTGAGGCTGAGCAGAATCCCCTTGGGTGTGGGGCGCCTCTCCATATACCGGACAAGCTCCACAGCATAGGCTGCGGCACAGTCATAGTTGCGGTCCAAAAAGGACTGAAGGGACACAGCCAGAGCGGGAATCCCCATAACAACCGCCTCAAGAGCCGCGGAGACCGTGCCCGAGGGCATAACATCCGTACCCAGATTGCCGCCCCGGTTGATGCCCGATACCACCAATTCAGGATGGAAACCTGCCAGCACGTCCGTGCCGATCTTTGTGCAGTCCGCCGGCTTGCCCCATACAGAGAAGGCGGGAACGTCCAGTCCGGGGAGCTGATAAGGGTCCACAAAAACGGGGGTCAGAAACGTTAAGCCATGCCCCACCCCGCTCTGCTCCTGGGCG
>JAHZEH010000214.1 GCA_019421925.1 Clostridia bacterium | reverse complement strand
ATTCAAAATCCGCAATGTGGCTGACCATGGCCACAACCTTTGGGCCGTGGTTACGGGAGGACTGGAAATACTGACGGACGCGGTTCTTGAGGGAGACTGCCTTGCCCACATAGATAATTTTCCCGGTCCCGTCCTTATGCAGATAGACGCCGGGGCTGTCCGGCAGCTCCGCCAGCTTCTGCCTCAGGTGCTCCCGGTATTGCTGCGGCGATCCCTCCAGCATGACGTCCCCTCCTTTCTGTCCGGCCTGTTTGCGTTTATGCGCCAAAGACCTCCTGGGCATAGTGCACCGAGGCCATGGCGTCCGAGACGTAGCGGTCCGCGCCGATCATGCCGGCATACTCCCTGTTGAGCACCGCCCCGCCCACCATGACCCGGCAGCCGGGCAAAGCTGCGTGCAGCGCCTTGATGGTGGCCTCCATCGAGGCCACAGTGGTGGTCATAAGGGCGGAGAGGCCCACCAGGCGGATATCCTCCCGGACGGCGGCGTCCACCACCGTCTGTACGGGCACGTCTTTGCCCAAATCAATCACGTCATAGCCATAGTTCTGCAACAGGGCCTTGACGATATTCTTCCCAATGTCGTGGATATCCCCCTGGACTGTCGCCAGGATCATGCGCCCCTTCTTGGCCTGGACCTCCCCTTTGGCGGCCAAGTGCTCAGAGATGGCCGTGAACGCGGCCTTGGCAGCCTCTGCGCTCATGAGGAGCTGGGGCAGGAACAGCGTACCCGCCTCATACCCCTTGCCCACTACGTCCAGAGCGGGAATCAGGCTGCCGTCGATGATCTCCAGCGGCTCCATACCTGCAAGCATCTCTTTTGCCGCGGCGTAGGCCCGCTCCTGCAGGCCCTTGATGATAGCGGCCTGCAGGTCCATCTCTCCGCCCGCAGGCTGGGCTGACGGCTGGGGCGCGGCCTGCCCGCCGTATCGGGCGATGTAGTCCTCACAGCGGGTGTCCAGGCCCATCAGAGCCCGATAAGTGTCATATATCCCCATCATCGCCCGGCTGCCCGGGTTAAGGATGGCCCCGTCCAATCCCGCGGACAGGGCGAGGGAGAAAAAGGTGGCGTTGAGGGCCTCCCTCTGGGGAAGCCCGAAGGATACGTTGGAGACGCCCAGACTGGTACGCACCCCCAACTCCTTTTTAATAAGGCGTACGGCCTCCAACATAGTGCGGGCAGAGTTCCCGTCCGAGCTGACCGCCATGCAGAGGGGGTCCACCACGATATCCTTTCTGGCAATCCCGTATTCCGCCGCGCGCTCCACGATGCGCCGGGCGATCTCCAGCCTTCCCTGGGCGCTCTCAGGGATGCCGCCCTCGTCCAGCGTCAGCGCCACGACCACGCCCCCATAGCGCCGGACCAGCGGGAAAACGGCCTCCATGGAGCTCTCCTTGCCGTTGACCGAGTTGACCATGGGTTTGCCGTTGTACAGGCGCATGCCCCGTTCCAGGGCGGCGGGGTCTGCGGTGTCGATCTGCAGGGGCAGGTCGGTGACGCTCTGAAGGGCGGTCACCAGCTCCCCCATCATGGCCGCCTCGTCGATCTCAGGCAGCCCGGCGTTCACGTCCAGGATATGGGCGCCGTTCTCCTGCTGGGCAATGCCCTCCCGCAGGATGTAGTCCATGTCCCTGTCCCGCAGAGCCTGCTTGAGCAGTTTTTTCCCCGTGGGATTGATGCGCTCCCCAATGATGACCGGTCCATTGCTGAAGGAAACGGCCCGGCCATAGGAGGAGACCACCGTGTCGGTGCACTGGGGCAGGGGCAGGGGTTTTCTGTCCCTGCACCGCTCCACCAGGGCGGCAATATGGGCCGGGCTGGTGCCGCAGCACCCCCCCAGCATCCATGCCCCCATGGCCTGCAGCTCCTCCATGTCCTCTGCAAATTCCTGAGGGCCCACGTCAAAGACGGTCCTCCCCCCCTCCACCCGGGGCATCCCGGCGTTGGGGTTGATGGCCACGGGCAGGGAACAGCACCCGCGCAGCCCGGCATAGAGCTCCTTGACCTGCTTGGGGCCCAGGCCGCAGTTGAAGCCCAGGGCGTCCACCCGGAGGCCCTCCAACAGCGCGGCCGCAGCGGGAATGTCCCCGCCTGTGAGCAATTTCCCCCTCTGGTCAAAGGCCAGCGTCACAATCACGGGCAGGGAGGTGTTCTCCTTGGCGGCCAGGGCGGCCGCCTTGACCTCGTAGGTGTCGCTCATGGTCTCGATGAGGATGAGATCAGCCCCGGCCCTCTCCCCTGCCGCAGCCATCCCGGCAAACAGCTCATAGGCCTGCTCAAAGCCCAAATCGCCCAGGGGGGCCATGAGCTTGCCCGACGGACCGATGTCCATGGCCACGTATGCCTCCCGGCCTGCCAGCCTGGCGCCCTCCCGGGCGTTCTTCACGGCGGCGGCGGCCACCTCCTCCACAGTGCGGCCGGTCTCCCTGAGCTTCATGGCGTTGCCGCCGAAGGTGTTGGTTTTGAGGATATCGCAGCCCGCCTCCACATACTGGCGGTGGATATCCACGACCACCTCCGGGCGGGTCAGATTCCACAGTTCGGGCAGTTCGCCGCTCCCCAGCCCCCTGGCCTGGAGCATGGTGCCCATGGCCCCGTCGAAGAAGAGTATCCGGCGGCCCAGTTGATCCAGAAATTTATCCATACTCAGTCCTCTCTTCTAAATGCGCAGTCCCGTTTGGCGCACGCCCCGCATCCGCTTCTGGGGCAGCGGAGCGGCTCCTCCCCCAGCCCGATCACCGCCGTCACCGACTTGGTGGGCGTCAGCATGGAGCTCTCCGTCATGGACAGTCCGATCCGCTTGCCCGCCTCCAGCAGGCCGAGAAACTCCCTCTGGTGGAGAATGGAGAAGTCCCCGTAGCCCGGGCTGAACCGGGGCCGCAAAAAGAGCCCCTCCCGCCGGGCGGACTCCCCCAGCTCCTCCTGCCTCTCATCACAGTAGGCCTCAATCATGGCGGCAGCAGCAGCCTGAAGCACAGCCGCCCTGGCCACTGAACGGACGCCCTCCCGGCGGATAAGGCTGTCCACGGGCGCGCCCAGCGTGGCCGCAAAAAGATAGGCCTCCCGGCAGCGGTCCAGGTTTTTGCACAGGCCCGCGCTCCTGACTTCCATAGGGCCGATGAGCGCGCATCCCCTGTCCATCCGGACGGGAAAGCGCCTGTTCACAGAACGGGGAGTGGCGGCGGCCCTCAGCAGAGCCGCGCACTCCTCAACCAGCGCCTGCACCTCCCGGCCCGGTTCCGCCCCCCGGTATCCCAGATACCGGTAGATCTCCCTCTCTGGAATATCCATCCCTCTATCTCCCCAGAATATGTGAGAGATTATTGAGGATGCTCTGCGTCACGTCCGGTTTGTTCATGGTGTACAGATGGATGCCCCGCACGCCGTTGGCGATGAGATCAATGATCTGCTCCGTGGCATAGGCGATGCCCGCCTGCTTCATGGAAGCGGGGTCGTCCCCAAACTTATCCACGATGTTGCGGAAGCGCGGGGGCAGCGCCGTGCCCGAGAGGGAGCAGATGCGCTTGATCTGCTTGCCGTTGGTGACCGGCATGATGCCGGCCAGCACGGGCAGCCGGATGCCTTTGGCCATGGCCCGGTAGAGGAAGCTGTAGAGCACGTTGTTGTCGAAAAACATCTGGGTGGTCAGAAAATCCACCCCGCAGGCCGTTTTTTCGGCCAGATGCTCGAGGTCCTCGTCCTGATGAGCGCACTCAACATGCCCCTCCGGATAGCAGGCCGCACCCACGCAGAAGTCCCCGCTCCTCTTGATGTCCTGCACAAGCTCATAGGCGTAGCGGTAATGTCCCGGCGTGGGGAAGTCCATCCCCGCGGGGATATCCCCCCGCAGGGCTAGGATGTTCTGGATGCCGTTTTCCTTGTGGCTCTGGAGCACCTGGGCCACCTCCTCCCGGCTGGAGGATACGCAGGTCAGATGGGCCAGGGCCAAAACGCCAAATTCGTTCTGCACCTTGGCGGCAATTTTCGCGGTGTTTTGGGAGACGCCGCCTCCCGCGCCATAGGTGACGCTGATGAAGTCCGGCCGCAGGGCGGCGATGCTCCCCGCCGCCGCCTCGACCGCGGCGAAATCAGATTCCCTCTTGGGCGGGAATATCTCGCAGGAAAAAGTAACAGGTTTGCTCTGTAATATTTCGCTGATTTTCATAGTGCTCTCCTTTGCAAAAGCCCGGGAGGCCTTCACCAACCCGGGCTTTGCCTCGTTTATTGTTCTGGCTGGGGCTCCCCGTCCTCCGGGCGGGCGCTGACCCTGATCTCCATCACCCGGCGCTGCTCCACGCGGAGCACCTCGATGTGGAGATCTTTCCA
>JAHZEH010000213.1 GCA_019421925.1 Clostridia bacterium | reverse complement strand
CCGCCTGGCAAGCTGGGAGGACCGGGCCTGTTGCGTCCTCTTTGGGGACGGCGCCGGGGCTGCGGTGGTGGGGCAGGGGGAGGATTTGCTCAGCCTGCAGCTGAACTCCAGGCCGGGCAGCGAGTGGCTGTCGGCCAAAGCGCCCGCCGGCAACTGTCCCTTCGGGGGACGGCGGGCCGGCGGGGAGGGAGATATCTACCTGCATATGAACGGCCAGGAGGTCTATAAATTCGCCGTCCACACCATTGTGGATGAGGTGAGGGCCGCTCTGGAGGAGCTCGCGCTGCAGCCCCAGGATGTGAGCCTCTATCTGCTCCATCAGGCCAATAAGCGCATCCTGGACGCGGCCCGCGTGCGGCTGCGCCAGAGCGAGGACAAGTTCCCCATGACCCTCCAGCGCACGGGCAATATTTCTTCCGCCTGCCTGCCCCTCCTGCTCGACGAGCTGAACCGGGCGGGGAGACTGCACCGGGGGGAGCTGCTGCTCCTGAGCGCCTTTGGCGCGGGCATGGTCTCGGCCACCGGCGTGCTGCGCTGGGGCAGGGATTAGGTTTTTGTTTCACCCACGGTTTGGACAGAGGCGCCGTTCCACCGCAGGCGGGCGTTCCATTTTGGGGAGCCCGGCGCGGGAGCGCTGTTTGGCAGGGGATGACGCGTCGTTCCATAACCGTGTGCGAATAGATTGGTTGGTACAAAAATTAAACGCTGCAAAATAGTGGGAGGTAATTCTAAATGTTTGAAAAAGTTGCACAGATTCTTGCCGATTACAAGGACATTGACATCGCCGTTATCAAGCCTGAGAGCAATTTTGCCGACCTGGAGATCGACTCCCTGGACACGGTGGAGCTGGTCATGAATCTGGAGGACGAACTGGGCGTCACCATTGAGATGAGCACCCAGCTCCAGACCGTGGGCGACCTGGTCAAACTGATTGAAGAGAGCAAGTAACATGATACATACGGTAATTTGTGATCTGCTGGGGATTGAGTACCCCATTTTCCAGGGGGGAATGGCCTGGATTGCCGACGCCTCCCTGGCTTCCGCCGTCAGCAACGGGGGCGGTCTGGGGATTATCTCCGCCATGAACGCCGACGCGGCGTATTTGCGGGGCCAGATTCAGGAGGCCCGGGCCAAAACCGACAAGCCTTTCGGCGTCAATATCATGCTCATGAGCCCCTATGCCGACGAGGTGGCCGAGGTGGTTGTACAGGAGCATGTGCCCGTGGTAACTACCGGCGCGGGCCTGCCCTCCAAGTATATGAAGGACTGGGTGGCGGCGGGCATCAAAGTGGTTCCCGTGGTGCCCTCCACTGCCATTGCCAAGATGGTCCAGCGCATGGGCGCAACCGCCGTCATCGCCGAGGGCGGCGAGTCGGGCGGCCATGTGGGGGAGCTCACCACCATGAGCCTGGTGCCCCAGGTGGTGGACGCGGTGTCCATCCCCGTCCTGGCTGCGGGCGGCATTGCGGACGGCCGGGGCATGGCCGCCTCCTTCATGCTGGGCGCCGTGGGCGTCCAGATGGGGACCCGCTTCCTGGTGGCGGACGAGTGTACCGTCCATGAGAACTACAAGCAGAAGATCCTGGACGCCAAGGATATCGACACGCTGACCACAGGCAAGAGGCTGGGCCCCCCGGTGCGCGCCCTCAAGAACGCCTTTACCCGGGACTATTTTGCCAAGGAGTATGACAGCTCCATCAGCAATGAGGAGCTGGAGAAGCTGGGAGCAGGAGCTCTGCGCCTGGCCGCCAGGGAGGGCGACGTGAAAAAGGGCTGTTTCATGGCGGGACAGGTGGCCGCTATGGTCAAGAAGAAACAGCCCGCGGCGGAGATCATCCTTGAGGTCATGGCCGAGGCGGAAAAACTTCTGGCGGAGGCGAATCAATGGGTAAAATAGCGTTCCTGTTTGCCGGACAGGGGGCCCAGTACCCCGGCATGGGCAAAGAGCTCTATGAGGCCGGCGGAGCGGCCAGAGCGGTGTTCGACCTGTGCGAATCCATCCGCCCCGGAACCCTCTCCCAGTGTTTCGGGGGGAGCAGGGAGGAGCTGGCCCTGACCGTCAACACCCAGCCCTGCCTGTTTGCCATGGATTTGGCTTGCGCCAGCGCGGCCAGGGAGGCGGGCATTGCGGCGGAGGGCGCCGCCGGCTTCTCCCTGGGGGAGGTGGCTGCCGCCGCTTTCTGCGGCGCACTCTCCTACGAGGACGCTTTTCGCCTGGTGGTGCGCCGGGGGGAGCTGATGCACGCCTGCGCCCAGGAGAACCCGGGCGGCATGGCGGCCATTTTGCGCCTCGGGGACGGGGAGGTGGAGGCGCTGTGCGCCAGCTATCCCGACGTATTCCCTGTCAACTACAACTGCCCCGGCCAGATCGCCGTTGCGGGCGGGGTGGAGAACCTGGGGAAGCTGTGCGGGGCGGTTCAGGAGCGCAGGGGGCGCGTGGCGCCCCTGGCGGTGTCAGGAGCTTTCCACAGTCCCTTCATGGACGGGGCCTCCAGGGGACTGGCCCATGAACTGTCCAGACTGGAGGTTTCGGTTCCTGGAATTCCCCTCTATGCAAACCTGACCGGCAGGCCCTACGGCGAGGACGGCAAGCGTCTGCTCGCCCGCCAGGTCAAATGCCCGGTGCGGTGGACTGAGACCATCCGAAATATGGTGGAGAACGGTTTCGACCGCTTTGTGGAGGTGGGCGCGGGCAAGACGCTCTGCGGTCTGGTCAAGAAGATCGACGGAGGGGTCTCCGTCTGCCATGTGGAGGATAAGGCGACCCTGGAAGAGGCCGCCGCACAATGGGGAGGAGACGCATGCTGAAGGGAAAGACAGCACTTGTCACCGGCGGCGCCAGGGGGATTGGCCGGGCGATTGTTCTGAGGTTCGCAGAAGAGGGGGCGAACGTGGCCATTGTATACGCCTCCAGCGAGGAGGCGGCCCGGGAGACCAGGACCAGCGCAGAGGCATTCGGGGTGCAGGCCAGATGTTACCGCTGCGACGTGTCAAAGGCCGATGAGGTGCAGGCCACCGTCAGGGCGGCTGCGGCCGATTTTGGCTCCCTGGAGATCCTCGTCAACAACGCGGGGATCACGGCGGACGCCCTCATCCCCCAGCTCAGCGAGGAGAATTTCGACAGGGTCATCGCCACCAACCTCAAAGGGGCGTTTCTCATGACTCAACAGGCCTACCGCATCTTTTTCCGCAAGCGGTATGGCCGCATCATCAACATCGCGTCCGTATCCGGGATCATGGGCAACGCCGGGCAGGCCAACTATTCCGCCGCCAAGGCGGGCATGATCGGCCTGACCAAGACCACGGCCAAGGAGATGGCCCAGCGGGGCGTGACCTGCAACGCCATTGCCCCCGGTTTTGTGGAGACGGCCATGACCGGCAAACTGCCTGAAGCGACCAGGGAGACCGCGCTCGCTCAGATCCCTGTGCGCCGTATGGGGAGGCCCGAGGAGGTGGCCGCCCTGGCCGCTTTCCTGGCATCGGACGACGCGGCGTATATCACGGGGGCCGTCATCCCGATTGACGGCGGGCTCAATATGTAGGAGGTGCATCCAATGAGACGAGTGGCCATAACCGGCATGGGCGCGGTGACTCCCGTGGGCAACGACGTTGCCTCTTTCTGGGACAGCCTGATCCACGGCGTATGCGGCGTGGGCCCCATCACCCGGTTCGACACCGGAAATTTTAAGGTCAAGCTGGCGGCGGAGGTCAAGGATTTTGACCCGCTCAGAACCATGACCAAGGATCAGGTGCGCCGCAACGATTTGTATACCCAGTACGCCCTGGCCGCCGCCGCCGAGGCGGTGGAGCAGAGCGGCATTGTGGGGGCGGTGGAGCCCGGGCGGCTGGGCGTGTATATCGGCTCGGGCATCGGCGGGCTGAACACCCTCCTGCGGGAGACGGAGAAGCTGCGGGTGCGGGGCCCCGAGAGGGTCTCCCCCTTCCTGATTACCATGATGATCTCCAATATGGCGGCGGGGGCCGTGGCCATGCAGTATTCCGCCCAGGGACCCTGCCTGCCCATCGTGACCGCCTGCGCCACCGGGACCCACAGCATCGGCGAGGGAGCCCGGGCCATTATGGAGGGCCATGCGGACGCGGTGATTGCCGGCGGGGCGGAGGCCCCCATCTGCGAGCTGTCCATTGCAGGCTTTACTACCTGCATGGCGCTCACCCAGCGCAGCGACCCCAAGTCCGCCTCCATCCCCTTCGACAGGCGGAGGGACGGCTTTGTCATGGGGGAGGGCGCCGGAATCCTGGTGTTGGAGGAGTATGAGCACGCGCTGGCCCGGGGGGCCCATATCTATGCCGAGCTGTGCGGCTACGGCAACACCTGCGA
>JAHZEH010000212.1 GCA_019421925.1 Clostridia bacterium | reverse complement strand
GGGAATGATGTTTGGATATGCTACAAATGAGACTGAGGAGTACATGCCATACCCACGCCCGCCCCGGCGCACAGCCCGGCCACCGCCGCGCCAAAGCTGATGGAACCCGCCAGGAAGAGCTCGGTGAGCACCACAGAGGCCGCGCAGTTGGGGATAAAACCGATCAGGGCGGCCACCAGGGGTTGAAGGACGCTGCCCGTGAGCAGCAGGGCGGAGAGCCTCTCCTCTCCCAGGGCGGCAATGGCCCCGCCCAAAACCAGGGACACCAGGAAGATGAACAGGAAGATGTGTATCGTATGCTTGAGCGCAGAGACGACGATGCCGCTGTGCTCGCAGTCGCAGTCCGAGCACAGGTCATGGACATGGGCGGTGTTCAGCGGGACGCTCCTTTTGCGCAGCCGCAGCGCCCCGTCCACACAGAAGCCCGCCACAATGGCAATCACCACCTTGCAGGCGAGCAGCTTAAAGATCACCGGACCGCTGCCCGGCGAACCGAGCAGCACGGGAATGGCTTCGTCAGACGTGGAGAGAAAGACGGCGATCAACGTGCCCAGGGTGATGATGCGTCCCCCGTACAGATTGGCCGCCGTGACCGAGAATCCGCACTGAGGCACGCAGCCCAGCAGCGCGCCCCCCAGGGGGCCGTACTTGCCGCTGCCTGCCAATATCCTCTGAATCCTGTGGGAGGCGCGGTGTTCAATATACTCGATGAGCAGATAGGCCCCAAACAGGAAGGGCAGCATCTTGACCGAGTCGAGCAGCGCGTCCACAAAGACATCCCAAATAATTTCCCACATACGTCAACCGTCCTCACTAACACAATGAATTTGCCGTCCCAACGGGCAACTAATGCAAATGATTTGCGTTAGTGATTATACCGCCCTGTCCGCAATCCGTCAAGGAGCTTTCCGGGCAGAAGGGCGTAAAACACAAAGAGGGACAGAAACCACCCCCATCCGGCAGCATTCTCACATGCTCCCGCACGGGATTTCTCTCCCCTCTTTGTTGCGTCAGCCCCCGGAGGAGCCGTATTCCAGCTCAATATACAGGGCGCAGCGGGCGACGCCCAGCTTGCTGCCCAGGGAATATACCCTGGCGCTCACCCCGTCCGGCAGTGCGGCCTTGACCACGCCCGCGCCGAACTCCGCCTTGCTGTACCGGTTGGTCCAGAGCTCCAGCCTGGCGCTCCTGCCCGCCGCAGCCTCCCTGACCGCCCGAACCATCTCCTCCTTGCTCTCCACCACGCCGCCGTTCTGTACGTGGAAGTTGAGCGCAGTAGAGGTGCAGGATGGATACAGGTCCCCCCACCATGGGGTGTAACGCTGGGCCATAACCTCATCCGTTACGTTGAAATAGTCGTGGCGCAGCCGGCCCTCCCTGTCGGGGATGGGGTCGTTGGCCGTGGGGTCGACGCAGTACCACCGCCCGCCCACGTTGACTTTGACAAAGCCGTGGGTCCCCCCCTCGTTGAACACGGAGTCCGCCCGGACAAATTCGCTGGGCAGGCCCGCCAGGTTGAAGAGCAGGCAGAGCGCCTCGGCATACCCCTGGCAGGCGCCCTTGCCGAGCACCAGAGCGCCGTAGGCCGTATAGGACCAGGGGTCGGCGTTGACCTCGTTGTCATAGGCGCAGTGGAGAATGAGGTAGTCGTGCAGGGCCAGCTCCTTCTCATAGGCGCTCATGCCCGGGGTGACAACCTGCTCGAAAATCTCCTCCACCTTGTTTTTCAGTTCCCTGGCCCGCTGGGTGCGCAGGGCCCGGCCCAGCTTGTAATACGCCTGCACCTCCCCCGCCGGGCCGTAACGGGCGGTGATATCAATGGCCAGGGCATTTGGGTAATCGCTGCCCGCATTCCTGAGCGCAGCATAGTGCACCGGTTTGACGCCCTCCCATCTGGCCAGCACGCTGGTGAGCAGATAGCCGAATTTGGCTTCGCTTAAAGTGGGGAGGAGCTTGCGGTAGCCGGAGTTGGACACGTAGATGGTGAAGTTCTCCTCGAAATTCATCATATGGTGGGAGATGGCCTGAACCACCTCCTCCTTGGTATCCAATACGCCTTCGGGCAGCTCATCCTGGGGAAAAGCCGGGCTGATCCCGTCCCCCACAGGGAGCATCTCCGCCGCCTCCTCCCGGCCGGGGTGATCCTCTCCCCCCGTCTGGGGCTCTTCGGGCAGCAGCGACACGTACTTGCGCTGGACATAACCCGTCCTGCCAGAGGGCGTTTCGATTCTGTACCAGTCGGTGTCCCTTTCGCCCGTCCGGGAGAGCACCTCCACCCTGTCGCCCTTCACCAGCTTCTCCACAATCGCGGACTTGGCGGAAGCCGATTTGCGCACGTTAAGGCGGCCGGAGGCCAGGGTGATTTCCCCTCTGGCCGCCGCGGCAGCCGGGGCAGGCAGGGTGAACGCACAGAGCGCTGCGCAGAGCAGCAGGCAGAGCAGTCGTTTCACGGTTTCCCCTCCAAGTTGAAATCCCTACGAAATGATGTCGCCCTGATAGGAGATGAGGGAGGCGTCATACATGCCGTCGATCATCATAAACTTGTCCACGAAGGCGGCCTCCTCGTTGCGCAGGCGCATCTCCACCGTCATCTCCACCGTGGTGCCCCGCAGGGTCTTGCTCTTGAGCTTGTGGCCGGGCACCTTGGAGAGCAGGGCGCGCACCTGCTGGGAGGAATCGTTCTCATAGTGGAGCACCAGCAGGTAGGGCAGGGCGGACTTGAGCTTGATGCTGGTGAGCAGAATCATGATCAGGCCGATGCCCAGGGAGCCGATGGCCGCCACCGCCCAGAAGCGGGCGCCCAGACAGATGCCCACAGCGATGCCCCAGAACATGTACATGGTGTCCATGGCGTCCTTGACCGCCGTGCGGAAGCGGACGATGGACAGGGCGCCGACCATGCCCAGGGAGAGCGTCAGGTTGCTGGTGATGGGCAGAATAATCAGAGAGGTCACCAGCGTGACCATGACCAGGGAGAGGCCGAAGTTCCGGGAGTAGAGCACGCCGGAGAAGGTCTTGCGGTAGATGAAGTAAATAAAAAGTCCGATCGCCAGAGCGAGCAATAGCGTCACCAGCACATTGAGCGGCGAGAGGGTGTTGGAAAACTGATCCGCCACCGTCTGGTTGATGATGTCGCCAAAGGAAACGTTGTCGTTCATAGGGGTGCCTCCTCAGTGTAATTGAAAATGATTCCCGCCTCTTGCGCTACTCGAATTTGCGGCAGAGGATATATTTGGAAACAGCGCTGCGCTGGGCGCTCTCAACCTGCAAAAGCCCGTGGTAGTAGGCGGGCAGATGCTCGTTAAACTTGACCTCCAGGATCATATCGTACTCGCCCATGGCCGAAACCGTGGGAAGGCCGGGATCAAAGAGGTCCCTGGAGAATACGCCGGTGCGCAGATCCTTGTCAAAGGTGATGCGCACGTCCTGCACCGGGGATATAAAGGGTTCGCGGACATAGTCCACGATAACCGCGGGGCGGAGCAGGCGGTTGGCGAGCTGGAAATACATCTCACGGCCCAGGGGGTTGCCGCTGCCCAGCAGGCTGTGCCCGTCCCCCATGCAGATCTCCTCGCACACCCGGCGGGAGATCTCCATCGTGCGCTTGTGGATATACTGCCCCACCTTCTGCTTGCACTCCAGGCAGATCTGGGCGTCCGAGAGGTTATAGATACGGATACGGTATTTCTTTCGCTCCTCGATGCCGTCGAGCTTGTCCCGTGCGGCGGAGTTGACACAGTCGTCAAAGTACAGGCTGCGGATATGGTATTCCCCGTACTCGTTGACGTTGGGATCCCGGTCCATGGTCAGGGCCAGGCGGTTTTGCAGCAGAAAAGCCTCTTTCTGGTTGATGTAATACTTGAGCTCATGCCGGAAAGGGCGGTCCGTGTACTTGTTGGGCATTCTAGAAGTCTCCTTAATCGGGCGTGGTACCCAGGCTGCCGAAGTATTCCATGCACTTGCTGTCGGACAGGTTGAAATACTTGCGCAGGTAGTAGATCATATAGCCGGTGCGGTTCTGGGCGAACTCCTTCATGTGGCTGACGTTGGAATTCCAGACGCGCAGCGCCCCTCCCTCGGGCCAGCGGGCGCTGTCCCGCTCCTTCTCCTCAAGGATCCGGCCCTCGGTCTCCTCAATCACCCGCATGACGTTGTCAGCGGAATACACCGTGTTAAAGAGCTCGGCTGCCCGGCGCAGGAACTGGTCCACAAACCCGGCATTCTGGAAACAGGAGCGGGTGAGCTGGGTCGAAAAACCCTGGCCCACGCCGTGCCCGTCCGGATTGGAGAGCTTGGAGACAGAGTCCCTCTGGGTGCTGATGAAAGACCAGCAGAAATCATAGT
>JAHZEH010000021.1 GCA_019421925.1 Clostridia bacterium | reverse complement strand
AGACATTTTGACAATCTGGGAAACAAAGGGCAGCTTAAAGTTCATGCCCTCGGTCAGTACCTGGTCCTCAACCCTGCCCATCGTAATCCGCACGCCCACATGGCCTGCGGGGATCACCGTAAAGCAGGAGAGCAGGCAGATCACCGCGATCAGACCAACGACAGCGATCCAGAGCTTCTTCAGCGGAAAGCGGAACTTCTTCTTTTCTTCAGGCATTTCTTTCTCCTCTCCGGTACCCCGGCATTCATTTGGAATGATTTTCATAAGTGCGCGGCCGCATTGACTTATGATTGACTGGGATGGCGACATTATCCGGCAAAAAAGGACGCAAGTCAATAAACTGCGTCCCATTTGTCGGGGCTGGTATTTAAAAAACATATCCTGGTCTATTGCTGCTTGCGTTGAACAAGCAGTTCGTCCCCCACGGGGAACTCCACCCATACCCCCGTCCCCTCCCCGGCTCCAGAGGAGATGCCGATCCCCAGAGAGAGCTTGTCACACAGCTTTTTGCACAGATACAGACCCATGCCGGTGGACTTTCCATAGCTTCTGCCGTTGCCGCCGGTGAAGCCCTTCTCAAATACCCGGCCCAGGTCCTTGGGGGCGATGCCAATGCCGTTGTCCCGCACGGTCAGGCGCACGCTGTGCTCCCTCCTCTCCCCTGCTATGACAATCTGTGGGGAAACAGCCCCGGCGTACTGGATGCTGTTGGCGATGATCTGCTCCAGGATGAACTGAATCCACTTGCTGTCGCAGTATACCACCGGCCCGAGGTTCTCCGTGCGGACGGAGATCTTCCTGGCAATGAGCTCCTTGGCGTGACGGCGCACCGCCATGCGCACAGGCTGCTCCAGGGGAAAGGCAGTAATAAGATAGTCTTTCTCCACGTTGTTGCTGCGGGAATAGTACAGTGCCTGCTCAACAAATCCCTCAATCTTGTCCAGCTCCTCCTGTACGCTCTCCATCTCCTCGCTTCGGTTGTTCTCCGCGATGAGCTTGGCGCTGGCAATGGGGGTCTTGATCTCATGAACCCACATCTCAATATACTCCCGGTATTCCTTCTGCATGGCGCTGTACCTTCCGATTTCATCGTTCATGGACTTGTTGCACAGCTTGAGGATATCATAGAGGATGGCCCCTTCGCAGAAACCCGCAGGCTCAATCATCTCGGCGATCAGCAGTTTGCGGTCCAGATTTTCCAGCTTTGTGAGCAGGTCCTGATAATACACCCGCTTGCGGGCATAGGAGAGCATGAGGGCCACGATGCCCCAGACGCTCATGGAAAAGCCCGCGAGCTGCAGCAGTTTGGCATCCGCTCCGAACGCCCGCAGCATGATCCCCGATATGAGCAGCAGCAGCACCCCTGCCACGATGACCCACACCCGGTCTTTGACATAATCCCACAATCTCATTGCAGCAGATACCCCAATCCTCTCTTGGTCTCAATCACGCCCTCCAGGCCCGCGTCCTCCAGCTTGCGCCGCAGGCGGTTGATGTTGACGGTGAGGGTATTGTCGTCGACATAGATGTCGCTGTCCCACAGCCGCCGCATCAGCTCGTCCCGGGAGACGATCCTGCCCCGTCTCTCCGCCAGGCAGGTGAGTATTTTGCACTCATTTTTGGTCAGTTCTGTCTCCCGCCCTCCGTACTCCAGGCATCCCTTCCCCAGGTTGAGCAGAAACCTGCCGCAGGGGATGGCGTCCATGCCGCCCCCCCGCTGGGCCCTCCGCAGCACGGAGGCAATTCGGGCTAATAGAATCTGGGCGTGATAGGGCTTGGTGATAAAATCATCCGCCCCCAGGTTCATGCTCATCAGCTCGTCCATCTCCGTATCCCGGCTGGTGACAATGACGATGGGGATATCAGAACGTTTGCCCACTTCTTTACATATGTAAAAACCATCTGCATCCGGCAAATTGATATCCAGCAGGAGCAGATCAGGTTCAAGCCGCAGGGCGTCCTCCACCACTCTGTCAAAGGACTCCAGAGTGAGGGCCTGATATCCATTCCTCTCCAGAAAGGTCGCAAGCTCCTCCCGGATTTTTTTGTGATCCTCGACAATCAGAATCCTCTGCATACTTCCTCTCTCCTTGAACTTTTTTTCAGTTTTTAAAATATTTTTAGAAATATACCGCAATCCCCATTGCTTTTTCAGGAAGGTTTCCCTTATACTATTCTATAGATGGACGTATTTTCCGCCGTACTTTAGGAGGTATTGTTATGGCAAAGGACGTTTTTCAGACCATTCTGGACCGCCGCAGCATCCGCTCTTATCAACAACGGCCTCTGGAGAAGGCAGACCTCGACCGCATCATCGAGTGCGGGTTTGCCGCCCCCTCCGCCCACTTCCTGCAACCCTGGCATATCACCGTCGTCCAATCCCCGGAGGCGCTGGAGAAGGTGAACGCGGCTTTCCGCGCCTGGATTCAGACCAAGACCGGCTTCAAAGACAAGCTCTATAAGCCGGACTACCATGTGTTCCATCACGCCCCCACCCTGATCAGTCTCTCCGGCGACCCCAGTGCGCCTATGGCGGCGATGGACTGCGCCCTCATGGCGGAGAATATGGTGCTTGCCGCCTCTGCCCTGGACATCGGGAGCTGCTTTATCGGATATCTCTCCTTCCTATGGGAGTCGCCGGAGGGCAAGGCCGCCCTGGCAGAACTGGGCGTCCCCCACACCCATAAGCCCGTCCTCAATCTTGCTATGGGCTATAAGAATGGCCCCGATCCGGCCGCCAAACCCCGGGATACCAGCAAAATCAACTACGTCTGATCCGGGATATCACAGTGGGAGCTTTCGCATGAAAGCCCCCACTTTTTTAATACTCCATGAGTTCCCGCATGGCTTTGAGGCAGTCCCCCAGTTCCTGCACATCGCCGTACAGGTCGCTGTAGGGCTCGATCATGGCGTCCCCCGCGTATCCGACAGCCCGAAGCTCCCGGGACAGCCGGGCAAAATCAAAGCTGCCTCGCCCCGGCATGGAGAGTGTCAGACCCTCCTCCCCCCGCGTATAATCGCAGAGATGGACGTTGCTCACCCGCTCCCCCATGGCGTGCAGATATTCAAAGGGGTCATAGCCCGAGCGTGCAGCCTGCTTGATGTCAAGAGTAAATCCCAGATTGGAGCTGTGGCAATAATGCAGCAGCTCCGAGACAAATCCCGGATGATTGAACATGCACCAGCTCACGTTCTCATAGCACAGCCGCAGGCCGTACTGCCCCGCCAGATCGGCCAGGTCCGAAAGGATGGGTCCGATTCTCTGCAGATGGGAGTTGCGCAGTGCGCCCCGCATCGTTGCCGGGCCATGCATGACGTATTTTTTCGCCCCCAGGCGCCTGCCCTGGGCCAGAACCTTCTCATAGAGCATCCAAGCGTCCTCCCGCTGGCGCTTGCTCAACGAGAAAAGCTGGGGCTCAAACTGCGTGGCCATGGCGTGGATGGAGCGGATGCTCAGTCCCAGCTCCTCCGCCCTCGCTGCCAGGAGGGTGCCGAACTCCGGCTCATACTCGCAGTAGCTGTCCAAAAAAACCTCGCATGCCCTTGCCCCCAGGGCACGAATGGACACAAGCGCATCCTCCGTCACGGCGCGGCTGTAGAAAGCCGCCGTTGAAATTCCAATTTGCATGTAATAAACTCCGGTTTCTCATTCGCTCCGGCTCTCGGGCGCACTGGCTGCGCCAGAAAATATCGCGAGCCGTCCTGGCTATTATACCATGCCGGCGCATCCGGTGCTATAATAATGAAAAGACATCACCCGGACCGGAGGGCCCCCATGCACCAAAAGCGCACTTATTTCCCCGTCTTTCTCCTGCTGGGCCTCTCGGCCCTGCTGCTCTGCTTCGCCCTGTTGGCGCCCCAGTGGGCTAGCTCCCATTCCCAGTGGGTGGAGGAGGTCTACAGTCAAATCCTTTATCCCGCCATGGGCCTGCTCTCCGCCCGGTTCCTGGGAATTTTCCCCTTCTCCGTGGGAGAATTTCTGCTCTACGGACTCATAGGCTGCGGGCTGGCCCTGCTCGTCTGGCTCATCGTGCTGCTCTGCCGGAAAAAATGGAGACGGGCCCTGGGTCTCCTCTCCTGCGCATTCCTGCTGGCCAGCGCCCTGTTCGCCCAATTCTATGTGTGCTGGGGCCTCAATTATTACCGTCTCCCCCTCTCGGACTCCCTTGGGTTGGACGTCAAAGCCCGAATCGTGGAGGAGTTGAGCGGACTCTGCCGCCATCTGGCCAATCTGGCCGGAGATCTGCGCGCGGACCTGCCGGAGGACGAGAGCGGGGTGGTCGTTATGCCGAAAGCCGGAGATATCCTTCAGTCCATCCCTTCCTATTATAATCAGCTCGCTCAAGGCCTCTCCTTTTTCTCCGCACCCCTGGCCCGGCCCAAAGCGGTCCTGGCCTCCGAGGGGTTGAGCTATCTGGGGATCACCGGCATCTATCTGCCCTTCACCCATGAGTCCAATGTAAATGTGCATGAACCACCCTTCTTCATACCAGTGACAGCCGCCCATGAGTGTGCCCATCAGTTGGGTCTGGCCCGGGAGGACGAGTGCAACTTCGCGGCCTATCTGGCCTGCATGGCCAGCGGGGACGCCGCCAGCCAATACTCCGGGGTGCTGCTCGCCCTCATCCACTGCGGCAACGCTCTCGCCGGCAAGGATTCCGCCGCCTATACCGCCCTGGTGGAGAGCTATTCCCCCGCCATCGCCCGGGATCTTGCCCGCTACCATGCCTACTGGAGGGCCCATGAGGGAAAGGCCAAGGAGATCGCCAATGCCGCAAATGACAACTATCTCAAAGCCCACGGCCAGGATGACGGAGTCGCCAGCTATGGGCGGATGGTAGACCTGATGCTCGCGGCTTTTGAGGACAGCCGCTTCTCCTCCTTCTTTTGATGGCGCGGCAGCTGTCCTCTGCGTTGGGGGCCCGCGGCGCGCTTTCAGCCAGGTATTCGCCGCAAAACAAGCAGGGAGGCAAAATGCCTCCCTGCTTGTTTTATATCTGCCATACTGCCGTGCTTCTATTCTTCCTTATCGATAAGGAACCTGTCTGGCTATTTCCTGGCGTCAGCCCAGTCCTTCTCGCGGATCTCCACCCTGCGGATTTTGCCCGAGATGCTCTTGGGCAGAGAATCCACAAACTCCACCACGCGGGGGTACTTGTAAGGAGCCGTTGCCTTTTTAACGTGGTTTTGCAGTTCCTTTTTGAGCCCGTCCGAGGCCTCGTAACCCCTGGCCAGCACAATGGATGCCTTAACCACCTGGCCGCGGGTGGGGTCGGGTACGCCCGTGACTGCGCACTCCAGCACAGCCGGATGCTCCATCAGAGCGCTCTCTACCTCAAAGGGCCCGATGCGGTAGCCGGAGCTCTTGATCACGTCGTCCACCCGGCCCACATACCACAGGAAGCCCATCTCATCCTTATAGGCCGTATCGCCCATGTGGTAGAGGTCGTCGTGCCAAACCTTGTTTGTCAGCTCCTCGTCCTTGTAATAACCGGAGAAGAGGCCAAAGGGCTTACCGCCGCCCGCCTCATCCGTCCGGATGCAGATCTCGCCCGTGATGCCCGGGCCCACTTCGTTCCCCTCGGAATCCACCACCACCAGCCGGTAGCCGGGGGCAGGAAGCCCCATGGAGCCCAAGCGGGGCAGCATCCAGGGCGTCACAGTCAGGCAGCAGAGGGTGGTTTCCGTCTGCCCGAATCCCTCATAGATTTTGAGGCCGGTCTGGCGCAGCCACTGATTGTAGACCTCGGGGTTAAGGGCCTCGCCGGCGGTGGTGCAGTGCTTGAGATGGGAGAAGTCGTATTGGGAGAGGTCCTCCTTAATCATGTACCGGTACATGGTGGGGGGCGCGCAGAAGGTCGTCACCTGATATTTCTCCATCTTCTCGAGAATGTCCGCCGCGTGGAACTTCTCAAAGTCATACACAAATACTGCGGACTCCCCCAGCCACTGGCCATACATCTTGCCCCAGAGGGCCTTGCCCCAGCCCGTGTCCGAAATCGTGAAGTGCAGGCCGCCCTCCTCGACATGGTGCCAGAAGCAGCCCGTAAGAATATGTCCCAGGGGATAGGTGAAGCTGTGCCAGACCAGTTTGGGATAACCGGTGGTTCCGGAAGTGAAGAAGGCCAGCATCATGTCCTCGCTCCTGGTGGCCTGGTCGCCTGTTGGGCGCTCCCAGACCTCGCTGGCCGCCTCGACGCCCGCGTCAAAGTCCACCCATCCCTCGCCCACATCCTTGCCCTTGGTCACAGCCTTGACCTTGACGCTCGGGCACTCGGGCGCGGCCTCCATAAAGCGTTCCGTGACCTCGTCATCACCGGTGAGCACGACCATTTTGACTTCCGCCATGTTGCAGCGGTACACATAATCCTTTGCCATGAGCAGATGGGTGGCCGGGATGGCGACTGCGCCAATCTTATGCAGAGCCATCATGGCATACCAGAACTGATAGCCGCGCTTGAGCACCAGCAGCACCATATCCCCCTTGCGCACGCCCTGAGAGTGGAAGAAATTAGCCGCCTTGTCGGAGAGGCGCTTGAGGTCGCCGAAGGTGAAACGCCGCTCCTCCCCCTCGTTGCTGATCCAGAGCATGGCCAGCTCCTCGGGCTTCTCTGTCCCCAGGACGTCCAGCACGTCGTAGCCGTAGTTGAAATTGTCTCCAACGACCACGCGGTAGTTTTTTTGCAGATCCTCCAGCGTATAGAACTCGTCCCTGGGCTTGGTGACGAACCTTTCATAAAGAGCCATGACTTTTTCTCTCCTTTTACTTCATTACGATCGCTAGGAACTTGGCGGGCTTGCCGCCCAGGGCCTTCATTGCGTGAGGAACGCCTGAGTCAAAGTAAATGGAGTCCCCTTCCTCCAGGGTGTATGTCACTTCGCCGTGGTAGAACTCCATGCTGCCCTCCACCATGTAGTTGAATTCCTGGCCCTCATGGGCGTGCAGCACCGGCTTTTCCTCAGCCTTGGGATCGACCTTCACCATGAAGGGTTCGGCCTTCTTATTGCGGAAGGTGTGGGCGAGGTGGAGATAGGAGTAGGCCTTGCGGCGCTTGATCTCCAGGCCCTGGCCCTTTTTGACCATGCAGGCGGAGCTCAGTTTGGGGGAGTCGCCGCTCATCAGGTCCACAACGTCCACCCCCAGCACATTGGCCGCATTGTAGAGAAAGCTGAAGGAAAAATCCTTCTCGCCGTTTTCATAAGCGCAGAGCTCATCAAAGCTCACCTCGCAGGCCGCAGCCAGGTCGGCGGCGCTCATATCCATAATCTCGCGCAGCGCAGCAATTCGCTGCCCAATCTCTTTGAGTTGTTCGGTCATGGAATACTTCCTCCTTGTTTGTCTTGAAATTTGCAATAAAAAAAGCCGCTATCCCAATCCTGGGACGCGGCATTTTACCACGCGGTACCACCCAAATTGGCCAGACGGACTGACCCAACTCACCGGCTCTATCAAGCCTGAACCTGTAACGGGGTTGACCGTGTACCCTTACTGAACGTTTCCGCCCGGAAGCCTGTTCAGGATACCTGCTCGGGAGCGATTGGCCTACGTTACGCCGCTGTTGGCTCGCACCAAACGCCAACTCTCTGAAAACGGTGTTGTAACGGGCTGTCTCCGTCACCGCATTTGAGGTGTTA
>JAHZEH010000211.1 GCA_019421925.1 Clostridia bacterium | reverse complement strand
CCCATCACGGAGGAGAACAGCGAGCTGATCGCCGCGGCGTACCAGGGCCTTCTCTTTGAGAAGTACATGGCCCAGAAGGGGGGCAACAAGAAGGGGTATCTCATATCAGAGCGCAAGCTGGGCATAGAGGAGCTGGATAAGCTGCGCAGAGACTTCTCCGGCCTCTACGGGAACACGACGGACAACGTGGTCGTGCTCAACGCGGGATTGAAATTTCAGGAGAGCCCCAACACGGCGGCGGAGTTGCAGGTCAACGAGAACAAGCAGGCCAACGGTGTGGAGTTCGCCAGAATCTTCCACGTGTCGCCCGAGGCGGTGACGGGGAAGGAGGGGACAGCCGGGCGCTGGCCAAGCTGGCGGCGCTGCCGCTGATGCAGGCCATTCAGAGCGCGCTCAACCGGGACCTGCTGCTGGAGCGGGAGAAGGGGAAACTGTACTGGGCGTTTGACGTCAAGGAGCTGCTCAAGGGGGACATGCGGGAGCGGTTCGAGGCCTACCGGACGGCGCTTGACTCCAACTTCATGCAGATCGATGAGGTGCGCTACGCCGAGGACCTGGAACCGCTGGGGCTGAGCTGGATCAAGCTGGGCCTGCAGGATGTGCTCTATGACCCCCGCACCAAACAGGTCTACACCCCCAACACCAACCAGACCAGCGCCCTGGGCGGCGGGGGCCTTAAAGAGAGCTTGTCCCCGCCCGGCGGGGAAGGTTGTCGGGGCTTTGCCCCGACATAGCTCCTTGCTGAAATACCGAATTTCCAAGGAAATTCGGTGATGGTACAATCGAAGAGAGCCGGGGCGGGAGGCGCTCCGGGCGGGGCCGGGGAAGGAAGCTCTTCATCCGCTCCTGAGAAGGCGGGAACGCCTACGTCTGGCTTTGAAAACGCTTCCAAAGCGGCTCCGATGAAAACCATAGGACACAATGGCGGGGCATTAAAAGCGGAGAATTTTCCAAAGATAATGGTCAAGGAAAAAGAATATTCTTTTGTGGCTCCGGGAACAACCGTGACGAAAATTTACAATTTTGCAGGGAAGGGGAGCAAAAAAGCTCTTCGTGTTGAAAGCAAAATGATTCAGCAATATGGCGGAAAACAGGGGGAGTGGCAGCATACTACAGGAGATGCGGTCATTACATACAAAGGGGAAACCAAAATTGCGGAGGTTCATTGGTTCCAGGAACCAAGCGTAGGAATTGTGCAGCCAAGAGTAAAAAGATGGAGGCAATAAAATGAAGGCAAGATATAAGGGACAGACAGATTTCCCCTATTTGACGGAGGGAGCTGTGTATGAATTTTTAGGGATAGAGAAGGGGCCAGGCGATAGCGATTGGATCCGGATCATGACGGACTTGGAGGAGGACTACTTGTTTTTGCCGGACGATTTTGAGATATTATTGGACGAAGAGAAAACAGAACCGGTGCGGTGAAAACCGGGGAAAGAGAGCCAGTAAAGGCGCTTTGCAAAAGCAGGGCGCTTTTTTTCGTGCCAAAAAGGAGGAGAAAGTGGACAACAAATTCAGTTGTCCCCGCGCAAACTGCGAGTGGCGCAGGGGTGAGATGTGCGTGCACCGGATTCCCTTTGGAATTACCCATAGGGCACACAGCCGGTATTTCAACAAGATGCTATGTCGGGGCTTTGCCACGACAACCTTTGGGTGAGCTGCCCATACGCCAAGAAGGGAGAGAAGGAGGAGGAAGAGGATGCAGATTGAGTTCCGGGCGGACGGGGCCCGGATATCGGGCTACGTCAACGCCGTGGAGAGGCAGAGCCGCCCGGTTATGACCCCGATGGGCCGGGTGGTGGAGGAGATCGAGGCCGGGGCGTTTGCGCGCGCGCTGGAGCGGGCGGGGGACGTCCCCGCCACGGTGGACCACGACCCGGCGCGGGTGTGCGCCAGCACGGGGGCGGGCACCCTGGAGCTGCGGGAGGACGCCATCGGCCTGCACGCCGAGCTGACCGTGACGGACGGGGAGGTTATCCGCCGGGCGAGGCGGGGGGAGATCAAGGGCTGGTCCTTCGGCATGAAAAACGTACAGGCCGAGCTGGAGGAGCGGGCGGACGGACTGCCCCTGCGCCGGGTGAAGGCTCCAATCCAGTCGCCGCTGCCACGTTCAAACCCGCTAAGGCTCCGGCTTGGCTGAGGAATTTGTGATCGTTCCGGGCATTTGTTGCATAACAGAGGAGGGGGATACATGCCCCAAAAGCGCCATGGACAGAAACGCTTGTTTGAATAAAAATGGACTAAAAGGAGGAATGAACATGGGATGGATCAACCATATGACGACGGCGGGGCTGATACGCAACGCCCAGGTGCTGACGGAAGGGGGAAAGCTGGTGATTGTCCGGGCTGCGGCCGGGGACGGCGGGTCCGCTGCCGATCCCGCCGGGAGGACGGGGCTGGCCAATGAGCGCCTTGCCCTGAACTGTACCCAGGGCGTCCAGCGGGAGGACAACCGCATCAGGGTCCGCGTGGACTGGGCTAACGACGGGCTGGAGGAAGCCCTCAGTCTGACAGAGGTGGGGCTGTTTGTGGAGGACGGAGAGGGCGGCGAGCTGCTTTTCTGTATTGCCACCAGCTATGATACCCCTCTGCCTGTCCCCGCGGCAGGGCAGGGGCGGTTTGAGCTGCAGATGGAGCTGATCTGCGACCTGGCCGCCGGCGCGGCCCCTGTGGAGGCGGGGTCCCTCATCTATATCACCCGGGCGGAGATGGAGGGGTACGCAGCGCCGCTGGGACATGGCCACAGCGCGGGGGAGGTCTCGGAGAGCACGGGAAAGACCGTGGAGGAGGAGCAGAGGCGGCAGGATGACGCCATCAACTTCATCCTGCAGAACTATGGGGGCGCCACCTTCACCTGGAGCGTTGCCGGGGAGGAACTGGAGCGCTGGAATATCGTGCGGGGCGTTGTGGAGGACGGCGCTCTGACAACAGGAGGTGACGCATAATGGCAATTACAAACATCCCCTGGACGGAACCTACCAACTACGCCCCGACAACGCCGGGGGCCCTTTCCTATGGGGAGCCCAATGCGGGGGGAGACCTGCAGGTGAGCTGGGGGGCGTCCACTGACTCCAACGGGGACGCGGTGACCTATGTTCTGGAGCAGAGCGTGGACGGGGGAAACGTCTGGACGCAGACCGCTGCGGGGATACAGAGCGCGTCTTATCTGGCGGCAGTGCCCACGGGCAAGGCCACGATATGCTACAGGGTGAGGGCGACGGACGGCTCGCTGTGGTCCGCTTACAGCACGGGGCCGATCGTGGAGGTCAACCAGCCCCCGGCCATGCCGCAGGTCAGCTATGGCCCCCCGAGGGCGGGAAAGAGCCTGGCGGTCTCCTGGAGCGCCTCTGCGGACCCGGAAGGGGACGCTGTGACCTATACCCTGGAGCACAGCGTGGACGGCGGGGCATGGGTGCAGGACGGCGCGGGGATTGCGGGGACGGGCTATACCGCCGCAGTGCCGGAGAGCGGGGTATCTCTGCGCTACCGGGTGAAGGCTGCGGACGCCAAAGGGGCGGAGTCCCCCTATTCCACCGGCCCGGCTGCGGCCATCTCCTACAACGCCGACCCGGTACTCTCCGGGACGGATACGGACCTGGGGAACTGCGCTGTGCCGCCCTCCTATTCGTATACGGTGGCGGATGAGGACGAGGGGGACACTCTTACCCTGACGGAGAGCCTGGACGGTAGGGTGCTGCGCACTGTGGAGGATGCGGTGCGGGCCCAGACTTACACAGCGGCGGTCTCCCCGTCCGTCTGGCTGGGCCTGCCCAACGGGGCGCCGACGCTGAGCGTGGCGGCTTCGGACGGGCAGGGGGGCGCGGCCCTGCGCACGCTGGCCTTCACAAAGGCGGAGGATGAGCTTCTGGCCTACCGGGGGCAGAGCACGGTACAGCGGCCCAATAAGGCCCAGGTGTCCGTCAGCCCCAACCTGTCCACCTGGCCGGGGGACGCCACAGTGAGCATCTATCTGGCCAACAACGGGAACGACGCGGCGGATGACATTGTGTGGGTGCCCGTCCCCAAAGAGTCCATTGGGGATGGGACGCGCGCGGCGTCGTATGTCATGCTGGACAACACCGTCAAGGGACAGGGGGACTGGTGCCTGGCGGTCAAGGCTGCGGCCCAGCAGGGGGCAAGCGGGCAGCCGGTGCGCATCGCCCGGCTGGTGGTCAATGTGACGGGAGAACTGGAGGTGAGCCTGGATGGCGAATAGTCTGATACCGGTGACGGCCCCCATCTCCCTGACGCAGGGGCAGGCGGTGGGCGACATGAGGGCGTCGGTGTACGACCCGCAGGGGAAGGGGATGGACGTGTTCCAGTATGCCGATACAAAGGCCGCAGAGGCGGTTGCAACAGCCGTT
>JAHZEH010000210.1 GCA_019421925.1 Clostridia bacterium | reverse complement strand
GCGCGCTGCTGCAAGAAGCTGGCCATCCAGCAGGACCTGCTGCTCCAGGGGGACAGGATGGAGCAGGACCGGCTATACGGCGAACTGCTCACCGCCAACGCCTACCGGCTGACCAAGGGTGAGAGGAGCGCCACCGTCGAGAACTACTACGACGAATCCCTCTCCTCCATCACCATCCCCCTCGACCCCAGCCTCGCCCCCAGTGAGAACGCCCAGCGGTACTACAAGAAATATAACAAGGCCCGGGCGGCGGCCGGGATGGCCCAGGCGCAGATCGACCAGATCCGCTCGGAGCTGGACTACCTGGAGGGCCAGATGGCCAACCTCTCCAACTGCACTGAGGAAAACGAGCTCCTGGAGATCCGGGAGGAGCTCATCCGGGAGGGCTATGTCCGCCCGGAGAAGGGGCGCAAGCGCCCTCCCAAAATCGCTCCCACCAAACCCCTGCACTACCTCTCCAGCGACGGCACGGACATCCTCGTGGGCAAGAACAACATCCAAAACGACAACCTGACCCTGAGGGTGGCGGATGGGGACGACATCTGGATGCACACCAAGAATATCCCCGGCTCCCATGTCATCATTCGCTCCTCAACCCCCTCGGAACAGACCCTGCGGGAGGCTGCCACGCTGGCGGCCTGGCACTCCAAGGCCCGCTCCTCCGCCCAGGTCCCCGTGGACTACACCCCCCGCAAATTCGTCAAAAAACCGGGCGGGGCAAAGCCGGGCTTTGTCATCTATACCACCAACCGCACCCTCTATGTCACGGCGGAGGAAAACGCCGTCAAAGCGCTGCGCCAGCTCCCCTGATCCCCTGCCCTCCAAAGAGAGGCCGTTTTTACGGCCTCTCTTTTTTTCTTAACAGCTTTTTTATCTCCCGCACCGGTTCATTTTTACCCTCTTAACGTGGGAGGCGGTAAGATAAAACCATAAAGGAGGGATCACCATGACCTATGTAATACAGTCCGTGCGCAACCTCAAATTGAGGGTCGAATCCAAGGCGGAGCAGTTTGCGGGCATTCATCCGCGTCTCTCCTGTATCTGTGCGGTGGTTGTCATGCCTATTGCCTGTTTGCTCTCGGTCTTCGCCGTAACAGCGGCTGTAATGCTTCCCATTTCGCTGCTCTGCGGATGGCTCTGATAAAAATATGATTCTGCATAGAACCGGTTTTATTCTTAATGCTTTCTTTATGTCCCGCCGTGCACATTAACGCTGTTTTAATCAGAACAGCGTTAAAATTTTTTTGTGAAGGAGGAATGAATATGAGTCTACTTGTCGCTGTCATCGGCGCCTGCGCCGGCCTGCTCCTGATTTACTACGTCTATATCCTCATGAAGGGAGACCACCAAAAATGAGTTCCGTACTCCAGTACATTCTCTATCTTGCCGTCCTTGTGGTACTGGCAATCCCCCTTGGGTCCTACATTAAGAAAGTTATGGAGGGGGAAAAGACCTTCCTCTCCAGAATACTCACCCCCTGTGAAAACGCCGTATACAGGGTGATGCGCATCCAGAAGGATGAACAGATGAACTGGAAGAGGTACGCGGCAAGCGTCCTGATCTTCTCCGGAATCGGCTTTGTTTTTCTGTTTCTGCTCCAGCTGCTCCAGGGCGTCCTGCCCGGCAACCCCCAGGGGCTCCCCGGCGTGAGCTGGCATCTCTCCTTTAATACCGCCGCCAGCTTTGTCACCAATACGAACTGGCAGGCCTATACCGGCGAATCCACCCTCAGCTATCTGACCCAGGCTCTGGGCCTGACGGTTCAGAACTTCGTCTCCGCCGCTACCGGAATCGCAGTCCTGTTCGCCATGATCCGCGGGTTCGTCAAGGTAAAAACGGACGGTCTGGGCAGTTTCTGGGTGGATATGACCAGAATCGTCGTCCACATCCTGATTCCCCTCAACCTGGCCATCGCCCTTCTCCTGGTGGGCGGCGGCGTCGTCCAGAACCTCAAACCCGCCGAGACCGTGGCCCTGGTGGAGCCCATCGCAGTGGACGCGCAGGGCAATATCCTTGAGAACGCCCAGATCGACCAGGAGGCCAATACCGTCCTGGTCGACGGCGAGGCTGTCAGCGGCGCGAAGATCATCACCGAGCAGTTTGTCCCGATGGGTCCGGCGGCCAGCCAGATTGCCATCAAGCAGTCGGGCACCAACGGCGGCGGATACTTTGGTGTCAACTCTGCCCATCCGCTGGAGAATCCCAACCCCTTCACCAATATTGTCGAGATGCTCTCCATCCTGCTGATCCCCGCGGCGCTGTGCTTCACCTTTGGGCGGAGCATCAAAAACAGAAAGCAGGGCACGGCCATCTTCCTGGCGATGTTCCTCTGCCTCGTTGTGGCGCTGGGCGCCGTGGCTGTGAGCGAGCAGGTCGCTACGCCCCAGCTGGCACAGTCCGGGGCCGTCGACCTCTCCACTGCCGGCCAGTCGGGCGGCAACATGGAGGGCAAGGAGACCCGCTTTGGCATCGCCTCCTCCTCCACGTGGGCCGTCTTTACCACAGCCGCCTCCAACGGCTCGGTCAACTCCATGCACGACAGCTATACGCCGACGGGCGGCATGGTCACCATGCTGCTGATGCAGCTGGGCGAGGTCATCTTCGGAGGCACGGGCTGCGGCCTGTACGGCATGCTGGCCTTCGCCATACTGACGGTGTTCATCGCCGGGCTGATGGTGGGCAGGACGCCGGAATTCCTCGGAAAGAAGATCGAACCCTATGAGATGAAATGGGCGGTTCTCGTCTGCCTGGCCACACCCATCGCCATCCTCGCGGGCTGCGGCATTGCGGCAGCAGTTCCCCAGGTTGCGGACAGCCTGGCCAACAGCGGCGCGCACGGCTTCTCCGAGCTGCTGTACGCCTTCTCCTCCTGTGGCGGGAACAACGGCTCCGCTTTCGCGGGATTCAACGCGAACACGGTCTTTCTGAACGTCTCTCTCGGCCTGGTTATGCTGTTCGCCCGGTTCCTGCCGGTCATCGGCACGCTTGCCATCGCGGGCAGCCTGGCCGGGAAGAAGAAGATCGCCCAGACCGAGGGCACGCTCTCGACAACCAACGGGATGTTCGTATTCCTGCTGATTGTCATCGTCCTGCTCGTCGGCGCGCTCAGCTTCTTCCCCGCCCTGGCCCTGGGGCCGCTCGCCGAATTCTTCTCGCAGATCGTCTAAGGAGGCACTGTTATGGCATCCAACAATAGGAACAGTTTTGCCGGCAAAAAAATGCTCGGCAGGGCCATCAAGGATTCCTTTCTCAAGCTCAGTCCCCGCACGCAGGCCCAAAATCCCGTCATGCTGCTGGTCTTTATCTCCGCGATACTGACCACAGGGCTGTGGATCGTCTCCCTGTTCGGCCTCAGGGACGCTTCGGCCGGATATACTCTGGCCGTCGCAGTCATCCTCTGGTTTACCGTTCTGTTCGCCAACTTCGCGGAGGCCATCGCAGAGGGCCGGGGCAAAGCCCAGGCCGACTCCCTGCGGGCGTCCAGGCGCGACGTGGAGGCCCACAAAATCCCCTCCGCCAGCCAGAGGGACGACGTCACGCCCATCCCCTCCGCCAAGCTGAAAAAGGGCGACATCGTCATCGTGAAGGCGGGGGAGCAGATCCCCGCCGACGGCGAGGTTATCGACGGCGCGGCCTCCGTGGACGAGAGCGCCATCACGGGCGAATCCGCCCCGGTCATCCGGGAGAGCGGCGGCGACCGCAGCGCCGTCACCGGCGGCACCACTGTCCTTTCCGACTGGATCGTCGTGCAGGTCACCAGCGAGGCGGGCAACAGCTTTCTGGACAAGATGATCGCCATGGTGGAGGGTGCCGCCCGCAAAAAGACCCCCAATGAAATCGCCCTCCAGATCTTCCTGGTGGCCCTGTCCATCATCTTCATTCTGGTGACGGTGTCCCTGTACACCTTCTCGCTGTTCTCCTCCAACCAGGCCGGCATCGAGAACCCCACGTCCGTTACCACCCTGGTCGCCCTGCTGGTCTGCCTGGCCCCCACAACCATCGGCGCGCTCCTCTCCGCCATCGGCATCGCGGGCATGAGCCGCCTCAATCAGGCCAACGTTCTCGCGATGAGCGGCCGTGCCATTGAGGCCGCGGGCGACGTGGATATCCTCATGCTGGACAAAACGGGCACCATCACCCTGGGCAACCGGCAGGCCCACGAGTTTATCCCTGTGGACGGGGTCTCCCCCGAGGAGCTGGCTGACGCCGCCCAATTGTCCTCCCTCGCCGACGAGACGCCGGAGGGACGCAGCGTCGTGGTGCTGGCCAAAGAAAAATTCGGCATCCGCGCCAGGAGCCTCTCCGACAAGAATATGACCTTCATCCCCTTCACCGCCAAGACGCGGATGAGCGGCGTGGACTTTGACGGCAACG
>JAHZEH010000209.1:2873-4379 GCA_019421925.1 Clostridia bacterium | reverse complement strand
TCTACGTCGAACACAGCAAGCTGCGTCTGTACTTTGCTTACGGCAACGGCGCCGGACTGACTTCCAAGCTGCTTGAGGCCTTTGAAAAACCGGGGCCACCCTGCTCTGCCAAACCCGCGCAACGGAGCTCATCGTCGAAAACGGGGCTGTCGTGGGCGTTAAGGCCCAGAACGCCGCAGAGGGCGTGGACTATATCATCCGGGCCAATTCCGTCATCCTGGCGACAGGCGGTTACGGCGCCAACCAGGATATGCTCACCGACTACCTGAAGATGGTCCCCTTCTACGGCCACGCCTCCTCCACCGGCGACGGCCAGCTCATGGCTGAAGCGATTGGCGCCAAGCTGATCAATATGGACCTGGGTAAGGTCTATCCCGGCGGCTTTGAGTACGAGCCCCACAAGGCAAAAATCGTCCTGCTGCAGATGCAGGAGACCGTGCGCAACACCGGCGCGATCGTCGTGGCCAAGGACGGCAAGCGCAAAATCCAGGAGGGCGGTTACAACGAGGAGTTTGTCGAGGCCATCAACGCCGAGGACAACAAGACCCTCTATCTGGTCATGGATCAGACCGCTTTCGACCTCTGGCGCGAGAAGATCATCGCTGCCAAGAAGCTCCAGGAGGCCGAGATCGACGCCTACCTGGCCGAAAACAGCACCTCCCCCCTCCTCGCCAGCGCAGGTACCATCGAGGAACTGGCTCAGCTCGCGGGCATTGACCCCGCGGCCCTCCAGGAGACCATCGACCGTTTCAACGGCTTCGTGGAGAAGGGCAAGGACGAGGACTTCGGCCGCACAACCCTGCCCATGAAATTCGGCGAAGGCCCCTACTACGTCGTGGAGCAGAAGCTGCGCTTTGCAACCACGCTGGGCGGGGTGTACGTCAATGACAGTCTGGCTGTATGCGATGAGAACGAGCAGCCTATCCCCAACCTGTATGCCGCGGGCGAGGTCGTGGGCGGCGTCCACGGCGACGATACCCTCACGGGCAGCGCCATCAGCTGGGCCGTCACCTCCGGCCGTCTCGTGGGTGAGATTGCCTCCACCCGATAACCATTTCCCATGCAAAGGAGCCGTTGATCCATCAACGGCTCCTTCTGCTTGCCGCTACGCTGAAAACACGTAGCCGATTTTCCAGACTGTCCTGATATACTTGGGGTTGGCCGGTTCCTCCTCCAGCTTCTTGCGCAGGTTGCTGACATGTACGGTGATCGTCCGGTAATCATGGAGGCTGGGCCTGTCCCAGATGCACTGATAGATCTGCTCCATGCTGAGGGTCTCGCCCACATGCTGGAACATGAGCATCATAATCTGGTGCTCGATGGGCGAGAGCAGTATCCGCCTCTCCCCCTTGTACAGGACGGGTTCCTGGACGGACAGCCGCAGCTCCCCCGCTGTCATATCCGCCTTCATGGAGGTCCTCTGCGCATTGCTCGCCTGCCTTCTGCGCAGGTTGGCGTCCAGGCGGGCCAGCAGAACCGCCTCGTCGAAGGGCTTGACCAGATATT
>JAHZEH010000209.1:0-2863 GCA_019421925.1 Clostridia bacterium | reverse complement strand
GCCCATATTCAGCGCCCTGATGATGGTGGCGCTGTCGTCCTTGGCGCTGATGAAGAGGATGGGAGCGTCTGTCCTCTCCCGCAGCATCCTGCACAGGGCGATACCGTCCGAATCAGGCAGCATGATATCCAGCAAAAACGCCTGGAAGCCCTCAATCTCCTCCATATGGATCTCAGACATGTCCGCCGCCGTCGTAACACAGAACCCATGCTCCACCAGATAGTAGCGGATCACGGATGCAAGATCGTAGTCATCCTCCACAAGCAGTATCTTTTTCTCTTCCACAGTCTCCTCCTCACCTTGAACCCCCGCCCCCAAATACGATACAATGGGGCCAAATTCCTGCGGATCATGGAGTTCTCATGCCTAAAAAAATTGGGGTCATCTCCAGCGCGGCGCTGATTGCCATTCTCATGTTCGCGCTGCAGTGGTTTTTCAACACCAGCACGGTCCAGCAGCTCGAGGCGGTGGACGGCATTTTGGACCTGCGCGGCCAGGAGGTCCCGAATGCCTTCCTGATCGGCGGGGGCTGGAAAATCTATGACGGCGCCGTCTATCCTGAGCGCCTGACCGGTCTGACGCCCAGAACCGGGCCCATGCGGCTATACGGCAGGAGCAAGACCTATATGCTGGAGATTCTCGTCGATGAGATCTGTCCCCTGGCCATGCTGGACTCCTCCCGGTATGTCTCAGGTATCTCCGTGGGAAAGCCTTACATCTATTCCGCCTATGTACGTCCGGGCGCTCTGGTCAGCCTGACGGGGGAGAGCGCCGTCAGCAATCTCTGGCGGAAGCTCCCCGATGGCTTCTCCTTCGAAATCGTGCTCCAGACCGACTTTTCCGATCCGGCCAAAGAATACCTGGACCCCCTCCTCTTCGGGGAGGAATCAGCCCTGCAGGACATCTCCAACTACCACATCATCCTGGGGGCTGTCCCCCTCGGGGCCCTGCTTGTCATCCTCGCCACCTCGCTGGCCCTCTATACCCGCAGGCCCAGCGAGTCCTATCTTCTTCTGATGGCTCTGGAGGCTTTTTTTGCCCTGCTGTGGTGCGTATGCAAATTCATGCCCCTTCCGCTCTCCAACCGCGTCTATCTCGCCCTGGAACGGATCGCCTATGCAGGCACCCTTGCGGGCGTCTTTCTGCTGTGCAGCAACCTCTATGGCAGGGGGCTCCGCCTGGGGGAAAAGATCTGGCTGATCCTGGGAGGCCTCTCCGCCCTGCTGGCCCTGCTTCCACCCTCCCTGTTTGAAAATCTCCCCCGCATCCATCTCTGGCTGTGCGAGCCCATGCTGCAAGCCAGCCTCGCCCTGGTCGTCAATGCCTGCTGGAAGGGGGACCGGCGGGCCATCCTTCTGCTTTGGGGCGTAATCACCTTCGACGTGGTCCATCTATACGCTCTGCTGGCGGATGTGTGCGTTGTACCGGCCAATGTGGGGAACCTTTTCCTTGACCCCATGCTCCTGGCCATCCTTTTGATGACGCTGGCCATGATGCTCTACACCAGCCGCGTCTTCTCCCATGCCCACAACCTGGCCTCTGAGCTCAACAGGGAACTGGGTGAGCTCAATGAGAACCTGGAAAAACGCATCGCCGAAAAAACCTCCGACCTGGCGGACGCTCTGGACCGTCTCGTCGAGGAGCAGAACAGGAACAACGAGCTCATGACCAACATCTTTCACAACCTCCGCAGCCCCCTCTTCGCTATCCGGGGCTACAGCGATATTCTGCTGAAAAATACGGAGGGAGAAGCCCAAAGCGTCCTGAAGCGTGTCCGGAGCAATGCGGACTACCTGTGCCGCATGAGTGAGGACCTGTTTCTGTGCGCCCGCCTGCAGGAGCACCGAGTCGAATTGAACATCCTGACCGTGGACGTCACCGAGCTCATCCATCAGATGACCGGCGGACTCTCTATCCTTGCCCAGCAGCGCGGCGTACAGCTTCAGTGCCTGCACGCAGGCCCTGTCTATGCGGACTGCGACCCCTTCCACATCCAGACCGTGCTGCGCAATCTCCTGGAAAATGCCATCCGTTTCTCTCCCGTGGGCGGAGTCGTTGCCGTCACAGCGGAACAGTGTGAAGCGTGCGCCTCCATCCGGGTGCGGGACTATGGAGAGGGTGTGGAGGACGCCGAGCGAATCTTTGAGCGCTACTACAAGAGTCCCGGCCGAAAGCAGAACACCCGCTCCACCGGCCTGGGCCTGTACCTCTCCCGCTCCCTTGCTGAGCTGCACGGGGGACGCCTCTATGCCCGGAACGCCTCGCCGGGGGCCGAATTTATCCTGGAACTGCCGCCCTCTGATCTGCGGGCAGCTGCAGCGCATACCGGGCCGCATTGACCCCGGCGATGCGGCCGGACACGATGGCCCAGGAGAGGGCGCATCCGCCATAGGTATTATCCCCATGCACGCCGCCCACCATCTCCCCGGCCACATACAGGCCGGGGATTATTTTATCCCCCAGCGCCTCCAGCCTGTCCGTGGCGCAGGCGCCGCCCAGCGTCGTGGCGAAGCGGAGCTTCTGCTCCACAATGTAGTAGGGACCCTCCCCAATCCGCCCCGTCAGGGGCTGCCGGCCAAACTCCCGGTCCACTCCCTCCTCCACATAGCGGTTGAATCGCTCTACCGTCCGGACCAGCTCCTCCGGCGCAATACCCGCCGCCTCCGCTGCTCCGCGCAGGGTCTCGTTGCCGACAAAGATGGGGGGCACTTCCCCGTTCTGTTTAAGCCACTGCTCAATTTCCGCCTCATAGAGGCGGTTTGCCGCGGCCTGCCAATTGGTAAACGTGCTCGGATCCATCACAATATAGAGGCAGTGGTCCTCCTCCCCCAGCATGACGCTGCACGAAACGTCATCGGGTTGG
>JAHZEH010000208.1 GCA_019421925.1 Clostridia bacterium | reverse complement strand
CATTTTGTTTGTTTGGATTGGGCTGGGCTTCAGGCCAGAGGGGCCTCCACCACATCCGGGGCCGAGAAGAGATTGCTGAACAGGGCGTCGAAGCTCTCGTCCTGCTCGATCTTCCAGGAGCCGTCCACCTTGGTCAGGTGAAGGGGGCCGGAGAGCTGGGTGGTTTTGCCGTCCTGCTGAAGAGCCTCCAGGAAAAGCGCCACCGTGGCCTCAGTGCGCTCCTCCTCCGTCTGATCGGAGAAGGCGATGGCCATGAGTTCCTCCATTCTGTGGGCGAGAACATAGTCAAAGGCCCCGTTGAAGTCGGGAACGGTGAGGGTGACGTCCACTGTGGCGGAGCCGCCCGAGATATCCTCCCCGTCAATTGAAACAGAGAGCCCCGAAAGCAGACCTTGAAGCAGCGTTTTCTGGCTCTGGGAGAGGGTGCTCTGGGCCGCAGGGACGGCCATGCACTGGGCCATTGCCGTTTCATCCAGCTTTTGGGCGGCGCGTACATACTCCTCCACTACGCCGCCCGGCCCCCCGCCGGAGCAGGCGGCGAGCAGCAGAATTAGGGCAATCGCCAGAGAAATGCCCAGACGTTTGACAGTCTTGTTCATGTTTCTTCCACCTTCTGCATAGAAAATAGTCGTAAACCCATCTTACTGTCTCAGGGTCAAGCTGTCAATTCTGTGGTATGATAAGCGTAACGCAGGATACAAAAGAAAAGGAGGAGAGAATATGAAACCCATTCTCATGTTTTATTTTGCGGCCTGTCCCTTCTGCAAAAAGGCCCTGGCCTGGGAGGAGGAGATTCTGAGAGAACACCCGGAATACAGGGATATCCCTGTGGAGCGGGTGGACGAGCGGGTGCAGCCCGACGTGGCCGAGCGGTTTGACTACTACTATGTGCCCACGTACTATGTGGGGGGAGAGAAGGTTCACGAGGGGAGCGCCACCAAGGGGGCGGTGGAGGCTGTGTTCCGGGCGGCCTTCCAGGGATAGGAAGAGGGAACCGCAGTGATTTCTGCCCAAACGTTGATTGGCCGTTCTCAAAAATGGGGAAGAATAGTCAAGCAGTTTGACATCTGAGCCCAAACGGGCGGGTATTGGGAGGGACTGTATTGACTGACTATAAGTCGATGAAATACAATACACCCATCAACCGGGCGAACGCCCACGCAGGAGGTAGAAATTATGAAGTCTGTCAAAGAAAAGATGGGCGGCTTTGCGATCAAACAAATGCTTTCTTATGCCAGAAAGGATCCTGACAACAATTTGCCCAAGATGCTGGACTGGGCGGAAAAAATAGACAAGAATCACGTCAATGCCAGGACGTATGACAATATCCGCAAGTGCTTGCAGAACCCCCAGGATAACTGGAATATCTTCTTCCACCACATCCTCAAGGACGTAGCTCCCGAGGTGCAGGAGCGCGTGCTGGTCAGCCTGGGCGTCAACGCCGCCATGAAGGCCTATCCCCGCCGCATGGAGTGCGTAGAAAAGTATCAGTGCAATCTCCCTTGGGCCATCCTCATGGATCCCACTGCCGCCTGCAACCTTCACTGCACCGGCTGCTGGGCCGCGGAGTACGGCAAGAACTGCAGCCTCCCCATGGAGACCATGGAGAGCATCATCGAGCAGGGCATGGAGCTGGGCGACTACGTCTATCTCTTCTCAGGCGGCGAGCCCCTCTGCCGCAAGGATGATCTCATCAAGCTGTGCGAGAAATACCCGGACTGCGTTTTCCTCTCCTTCACCAACGGTACGCTGGTGGATGAGGCTTTTGCCAAGGAGATGCGCCGGGTGGGCAACTTCGCCCTGGCTTTCTCTATCGAGGGCTGGGAGGAGGAGACCGATATGCGCCGGGGCAAGGGCACCTATCAGAAAGTGCTCCACGCCATGGACCTGCTCAAGGCGGAGGGCGTGCCCTTCGGCTTCTCCTGCTGCTACCACAGCAAGAATACCGAGGTTGTGGGCTCGGACGAGTGGGTGGACTTCCTGATCGGCAAGGGCTGCCTGTTCGGCTGGTATTTCACCTATATCCCCTGCGGCCAGGACGCCGTGCCCGAGCTCATCGCCAGCCCCCAGCAGAGGGAGTTTATGTACCACAAGGTGCGTGAATTCAGAAAGACCAAGCCCGCCTTCCTGCTGGACTTCTGGAACGACGGCGAGTATGTCCAGGGCTGCGTAGCCGGGGGCCGCAACTACCTGCACATCAATGCCAACGGCGATGTGGAGCCCTGCGCCTTTATCCATTACTCCAACGTCAATATCAAGGACGTATCTTTGCTTGACGCCCTGCACAGCCCGCTGTTCATGAAGTACTATGAGAACCAGCCCTTCAACAGCAACCACCTGCGGCCCTGCCCCATGCTGGACAATCCGGAGAAACTGGAGCAGATGGTGCACGAATCGGGCGCGCACTCGACGGATATGCTCAAGCCTGAGAGCGTCGACGAGCTGGTCTCAAAGACCAAGCCCGTGGCAGCCAAGTGGGCTCCCGTGGCCCAGGAGCTTTGGGAGGACCCGAACGCGCCCCGCAACAACAACCCCTCCAAGCTCTACGCCAAGGAGGAGAAGTAAGAGAATACCCCTGCCGGACGCCCGGCGGGGGTATTCCTTTTTGTTTTTGCCCCGCCTACCCGGCCGGAACCATGCCCGCTGCGTCCGCATCCCGCTCTTTAAGATTTTTCGGAGCGCCAAGTTTGGGGCTCCCAAGGCCGGAATTGCGGCGGGGGAGGGGAGGAAGTTCCGCTCTGCTGGCAAGAAGGAGTTGTTTTTTTGTCCTCAATGAAGTAAACTATCTTCTACAGGTCTATCATTTGTGAGGAGTATGTGGATGAAAAAACGCGATATTATCCTGATTGTTTCCATTCTGCTGGCTGCCGCCGCGCTCTTTCTCGTCTTTAAGCTGACGGGCCCCAAGGCCTCCGAGGAGGAGGACGCCGGTTATGTCTCCATCACCGTCAACGGCAGGGAGTGGACAAAGCTCACGCTGGACGGGACGGAGAAGGAGTATCTGGTGCGTCAGAGTGACGGAAAGCTCAACAAAATCCAGATCACGGAAGGCAACGAGGTCTACGTCAAGGAGTCCAGCTGCGACAACCACGACTGTGTCAAGCAGGGCACCATCTCCCCCGAAAACGTGGGCGATCGTCCCCTGGGCAACCTTATCATCTGCCTGCCCAATTCCGTATCCATTGAAGTCCATTACGGTGAAGAAGCGGAGAAGTGACATGGAGCATAAAAAGAGCCGGAAAGGAAAGTCCGGCTCTTTTGCATACCGCCTGCATCCGCACGCCGGCACGCCGGCTGAGCGAATGAACGGCAATGGGGGACAGCCCGGGGAACAACGCGGGAAAGCGGCTGTTTTGGGCAGGGTCCCGGCCTGTTTTGTGTTGACTTCGGGTGCGCGGTGTGGTAGTATCTCTTAAAAATCTTTTAAATTTTTATATATTTTAATGAGAGAAAGGATATTAGAAAAGATGCAGAACAAAATTGTAATGCAGGGGCTTACCTTCGATGATGTGCTGCTCATTCCGGCGTACAGCGAGGTAACGCCCGCTGAGGTGAACATTGGCACGCAGCTCACCAAGGACATCCATCTGAATATCCCCCTGATGACGGCGGCCATGGACACCGTAACGGAGTCCAGCATGGCCATTGCTATGGCCCGCGAAGGCGGCATCGGCATCATCCATAAGAACATGCCCGTGGCCCGCCAGGCCCAGGAGGTCGACCGGGTCAAGCGCTCGGAAAACGGCGTCATCACCAATCCTTTCTCCCTCTCTCCCAAGCATCTTCTCGCCGACGCGGAGAACCTCATGCGTACCTACCGCATCTCCGGCGTCCCCATCACCGAGGACGGCAAGCTGGTCGGCATCCTGACCAACCGCGACCTCAAATTCGAGGAGGACCTCCGCCGCCCCATCTACGAGGTTATGACCAGCAAAAACCTCATCACCGGCCCCCAGAACATCTCCATGGAGGATGCCAAGGAGCTGCTGCGCAAGCACAAGGTGGAAAAGCTCCCCCTGGTGGATGAGAACAACAACCTCAAGGGCCTTGTGACCATCAAGGACATCGAGAAGTCCATCAAATATCCCAACTCCGCCCGCGATGCCAGCGGCAGGCTGCTCGTCGGCGCGGCGGTGGGAGCGACCGCCAACCTGCTCGACCACGCCGCCGCCCTTAACGACGTGCACGTGGACGTGTTGGTGCTCGACTCCGCCCACGGCCACTCCAAGAATATCCTCAGGAGCATTGAGCTGCTCAAAAAGAACTTCCCCAACCTGCCCGTCATTGCGGGCAATGTCGCCACCTCTGAAGGGGCGCGCGCCCTCATCGACTGCGGCGCGGACGCCGTCAAGGTGGGCATGGGTCCCGGCTCCATCTGCAC
>JAHZEH010000207.1 GCA_019421925.1 Clostridia bacterium | reverse complement strand
CGTCAGAGCCGGATTTAAGTCAAGGGGTACGCCCCTTGACAATCCCGGAGTTTTTCGGCAGTCTGAAGCGCCGGTTCTCCGGCGCTTTTGACAAAACATTTTGGGGATTCCAAGGAAAAACCTAAAAGGCTGTCTTTAGCATCCCCCCAAGGAGGCCGCGCCATGTACGAACTGATCCAGGTGGGTAAAAACACCTTTGTCATCAACTGCCCCGCCAAGATGGGCGTCTACCGTCTCAACGCCAAAGGGGAGGTGCTCCTCATCGACAGCGGCAACGATAAGGAGGCGGGCAAAAAGGTACAAAAGATTCTGTCCGCGAACGGCTGGACGCTTAAGGCCATCCTGAACACCCATTCCAACGCCGACCACACCGGGGGCAACAGGCTGCTCAGCGACCGGCTCGGCGCTCTCCCCTACTCCACTTCCCTGGAGGGCGCTTTCATCCGCCATCCCATCCTGGAGCCCGCCTTCCTCTACGGCGGCTACCCCTGCAGGGCGCTGCGCAACAAGTTCCTGATGGCCGAGCCCAGTCCCTGCGCCGGCCTCTCTGATCTGGCCCTGCCGGCGGGCATGGAGGTTCTCCCTCTGCCCGGACACTTCCTTGATATGGTGGGCTTCAGGACTCCGGACAACGTATGCTTTCTGGCGGACTGTCTCTCGGGGGAGAACATCCTGGAAAAATACCACATCACCTTTGTCTACGACGTGGCCGCCTATCTGGATACCCTGGACGCGGTGGGCCGCCTGGAAGGGGCCTGTTTCGTACCCGCCCACGCGGAGATCACGGAGGATATCCGCCCCCTGGCCGCCCTCAACCGGGCCAAGGTGGAGGAGGTCTGCACAACCATCCTCTCTCTGTGTGAAACGCCCCGCATGTTCGAGGACCTGCTCGCCTCCCTCTTCACCCGCTACGGCCTCACAATGGACTTCAACCAATACGTGCTGGTGGGTTCCACCGTTCGCTCCTATCTGTCCTATCTCAGCGATCAGGGAAGGCTTTGCTATGCGTTTGAGGACAGCAGGCTGCTCTGGAAGCGGATGGACTAGATTATCCCGTTATACAGAAAAAGCGGTACAGCCCTATGGGCTGTACCGCTTTTTCGCAATTCATCGCTCCAATCCCGCCGCCCGGGCGGCGGGGCTCTGCTCTGTTTGAAAGGTCTATGGGAAAGCGGGGGCCTCAGCCAGCCGCGGTAAAAGAAAGCTCGGGCAGCCGGTGGGCGTCCGCCCTCTGCTCGGCCGGGACGCGGGCGTCCAGGCAAATGATGTGCACATGTGGAAGCCTCTGCCGCATACGGTCGGCAAAGCTCATCTCAGCGGTGGCGGGTGAAACCCCCAGAACGATCAGGCTCACTCTGTGGTTCAGGGCGTAATTGACGAGGGCTTCCATGGGGTCCTCATCCCGGAGCACAGCCATCTCGCCGCCGTACTGGACGGCCAGCTCAAAGAGCTCCTCCATGGCCTCGGCCTCCCTGGGTTTGCCCAATATGGCCTCGCCCGGATGCACCGCGTGGGCCACGATCAGCCCCCATCCCGCATCCTTGGCCAGATCGGCCGCCTTGTCCACCAGCCGGGAACAGGTCCTCTGCCTCGTGATGCAGGCCATCACATTCTCCTGTTGTTTTTTTCTCAAATTGTATGTCTCTCCTTTCTGTGGGAGATAATATCTCGCTTATTTGGCCGGGAGCAGCGGTCTCTTGCGCCGCCCCGGGCCGGGAGGTCGTCCTCTTTTTAAGCATATCACAACTGGCAAGGTAAACCAATGAACAGAAAATGAATTCATTCTGACGATTCCGTTCAAAATCTACTGTTTTTTGCCTTATTCCTGCCTTATTTTGCATCTCCTCAGGAATACGCCTTCGCAAAAAACAGTGTTTGCCTGTCTCAGAGCTGGGCCGGCGCCTCCTCCGGCACGGCGCCGTCCACGTTCTTGATCCAGCGCTTTCCGCTGAACCGCCTCCAGCAGAGGATGCCCCGGGCGCACAGGTCGATCGCCATAGCGATCCAGACGCTGGAGAGCCCCATATTCAACACATAGGCAAAGACAGGAGCCAGGACCACACGGATGCCCCACATGCACCAGAGCCCCACAAGGAAGGGATACTTGGAGTCCTCCGCACCCCGCAGCGCGCCCGAAAGCACGATGGAGACGCCGAAGAGCGGCTGAGCCAGGGCCACAATGCGCAGCATATCCGCCCCGAGAGAGATTACCGCCGGGTCAGGAGAGAAGAGGGACGCCAAGGCGGGGGCCAGCAGGAAGAGCAGGCTGCCCAGGGCCGTGGAGAAAGCAAAGCCCACCTTGCCGGACAGCTTACCATAGCGATAGGCCAGATCCTGCCGCCGGGCCCCCATACACTGGCCCACCAGCGTGGTGGACGCATAGGAGATGCCATAGGCGGGCAGGTAGGACAGGCCCTCCGCCGTAACGGCCACATGATTGGCGGCCAGGGCCACCGTACCCATAGAGGCCACCACCTTGGTCATGACCAGCTGGCCGCAGGAGATAGTCGCCCGCTCCAGGCCCACAGGCAATCCAATACGCAGCGCCCGCCGGATAATCCCCATCTCCGGCCGGAAGCTCTCCCGCACGCGGATGCGATAGTCCCCCTTGCGCAAAAAGACACAGCCCAGCAGGGCGGTCCCCACCAGAGCCGTGGAGATAGCCGTAGCCAGCGCAGCTCCGGCTACTCCCCAGCCTGCGCCCCACATGGTAAAGGAGCTTCCAAAAAGGGTAATGGTACGGGTGGGGTAGATGAAGAGGAAGTTGAGCGCCACATTGAGCAGGTTTCCGGCAGTATTGAACAGAAGCGGGGTCTTTGTATCCCCCATGCAGCGCAGCACAGCCGAGAACATGGCAGAGGCGGTCTGGAAGGGGAGGGCCAGGAAGATGATCCGCAGATAGGCTCTCGCCCCCGGAAGCACCTCGGGTTCCGCCCCCATCCAGGCGGGCAGATGGGGGGCCAGCAGACCGCCCACAGCAAAGAGCAGAAGCCCTCCCGCCGCAACAGCCGTCACCGCCTGGCGGATCACCCGGCATGTATGCTCCCTCTGACCCGCGCCAATGCTGTGGGCCACCTGTACGGAATAGCCAACCGAGAGCATCTGCAAAATACCGTTAACCAGCCAGATGGTGGAGTTGTTGATGGATATGGCGGCGGTAGCGGAAGCGCCCAGCGCGCCCACCATCGCCGTATCTACATAGTTGACCAGGGTGAGCAGAAGCTGCTCCAGGATGGCCGGCCAGGCCAGAAGCAGCAGGACGCTCAGATGGCGGGGATTCTCCAGAACGGAATTCTCTTTTCGGGATGGAGCGGACATTCTTCTTCCTCACATTCAAGGCCTCTGCAACACTTGCACACAAAGCGACCTTTTGATTCATTTTCCTATGCATTTCCTTCCCCATTATACAGAGGGTGTGCGGGAAAGTAAACAGGAATCCAGGGACCGAAATGTTCCTTTTGATCGTTTTTTGTACTTTTGGAGACATTCTGCTTAGTAAAGTTCTCATACTTTGGTTTTATTGAATCTTTTTGTGTTAACCGCGCATTACTTGTAAAAATTCCGTCAAGCTCCTGTCTTCTTTCCGCCACATTATACAGCAGCATTTTTGCAATTTTTCATTCATTTTTAAATTCGAGAAGAAGAGCCCCTTTTTAATAGTTTTTCCCTATACCACCCATTCAAATGCGCTATAAATCACAATCAATATATAAAATTTCCCTAAATACGGAGGTTTGTCCCCTGTTAGCCCCGGGGAACAAAATTTGGCTGTTCCGGCGGCCAAAAAGTTCACTTTGGGAAACGTTCGCCGATTTTTGCAAAATATTTTTTGTAATATTTCATTTTTCCCTTGACATTTCCATCAATCGGAGGTAAGATGTGGCTGTAGCAAAGGGGGAAAGGAAAGAGGATTCGGACTGAATGAACGATCTTCAATCCCCCGCCTCCTCCCCTGGGCCGCCGCAGGCGGCATGCATCCAGAAGGGAACGTCTCCAAACCGTTCCAACATCCGCAAGGGAGGTATCCACTATGAAAACCCAGAAAATCGTCGGCCTCTACAGAGACGCCAAGGTCGATCCCAAAACCCTGGTCGGCACCGGTCTCTACTGGCACAACGAGGAGAGCTCCGAGCTGGAGAACAGCACCGGCCTCTATTACAAAGCCGCGTAATGCGCGCGGCGCATCAAGTCCAACCGCTCCACGCATATGCGTGATGCAAATATTTACGACTATAAACTTAGGAGGTAATACCATGAAAACCCAGAAAATCGTCGGTCTCTACAGGGATACCAAGGTCGATCCCAAAACCCTGGTCGGCACCGGTCTCTACTGGCACAATGAAGAGAGCTCCGAGCTGGAGAACAGCACCGGCCTCTATTACAAAGCCGCGTAATGCG
>JAHZEH010000206.1 GCA_019421925.1 Clostridia bacterium | reverse complement strand
GGAGAGAAGCTCCCTCCACCAGGGGATGCTGTGGAGGGTGTCCATCGCCTCAGGAGTCCAGGAGAGAAGAAGCTCCGGGGGCAGGCTGTCGTGGAATTCCCGCCGGAATCCGGGAAAGGCCAGGGCGAGCAGCCCGCCCGGCTTCAGGAAGGGGGCCAGCCTGCGGTCGAGAAAGTCCGGTTCCAGGCCGAAGAAATTGTAGGAATCCACGCTGATCACGGCGTCAAAGTAATCCCGGGCGAAGGGCATGTCGTTTGCGTCCCCGTGGATGGGGACGATGGAGTCCTCCAGCCCCAGGGCACGGAAGCGCGCAAGGTTTTCCGTGGCGTCGATCCATAGGTCAAAAGCAAAGACCTGCACGCCGAACTCCCGGGCGAGGAACAGGGAAGTCAGACCCCTGCCGCAGCCCAGATCGAGCACGCGCATACCGGGGTGCAGGTTCAGGGATTCGCTGAGCTGTTCAAGCAGCTTCAGGGGATTGGGCCCCATCATATTTTCCGCAACAAAAGAGGGGTCATACTTTGAAGTCCTGGGGAATTTCATGGCGAAAAAGCTCCTTTAAGCATAATACCCGGCCCTCCGGGGCCTGGGACTGAAAGGAGTATACCACACCTCAGGGGAGGAGAATTTCCATACTTTCTGTGTGAAAAAAAGAGGAGAACGCCGCGGATGCGGCGTCCTCCTTTAGATGTCAGCGCCTGCGCCTCTCTATGATGGCGTAGATGGTCTTGACGGAGAGAAAATGCTCCCTGGCCAACTGCTTGGCCGGTGTACCTGCAGCATATCTCTCCCGGATGGCCCGGTTGCGTGCGTCCAGCCCGTTTTTGCCGGGCTGGGAGGCGCCCCAGGGCCGTCTGCGCTCAGGCTTGCGGGGAATATAGAGAGTGGTTCCGTCCACGTACTGCTGAACGGCGGCAAGCAGGGAAGGGGGCAGGATATTCCTGCCGTTTTGATAACCCATTGCGTCTCCTCCAGATGGGGTTTCTTGGAAGGCAAGGGCTATTTGGGATTGGTTTGCAAACAGCCCTGCTAGCTATGGGCAACCGAATCCAGGGTCACAGTGCTGCGGATGGGACAGATAAGTCATACCTCCTTTGTGCTTCAGCGCTTTTCCGGAATGATTTCAATCCAGTAGTCGTCGGGGTCGTGAATGAAATACAGGCCCATGGCGGTGTTCTCATAGCAGATGCAGCCCATCTCCTGGTGCTTTTTGTGGGCTGCTTCGTAGTCGTCCACCACAAAGGCCAGATGGAATTCATTGTCCCCCAGGTCATAGGGTTTTTCCCAGTCCCGCAGCCAGGTGAGCTCCACCTGGTGGCCGGACAGGCCGTCGCTCAGAAAGACGATCCTGAAGGAGCCGTCCGCGGCGGTTTTCTCCTTGACAAGGGAGAGGCCGAGGGCTTCCTGGTAGAAGGCGATGCTCTTGTCCAGGTCGAGGACGTTGAAGTTGTTGTGAACGCATTTGAATTGCATGGCGGATTCCTCCTGGCTAAAGTTGCGCGGTTTGGCCGCGGTGAGTGATGAGCATATAGGACTGGGCATGCTGCCCGGCGAAGAGGGCGAAGTCCGCGGGGGCGTAGTAGGCCTCCCGGAAATGCATGGGGATGAACATCCGGCAGCGGATGGACTCCAGGAACTGCCGGGCTCCCCTGTCGTAATCCGTGCCCATGCGGGGATCCACAGGGAAAAAAGCGGCGTCCAACGTGGGTGCGAAAGCTTTAAGCTCTCCCAGGATGCCGAGGAAGGCGCTCTGGGCCTGCTCGATTTCCTCGGAGGTGGACTCGTCGCTCCAGTGCCAGTTGTTGAGGTCGCCCGCGTGGAAGAGCTTGAGGCCGCCGGCCTCCAGATACAGGGAGACGCCCAGATCGGTGGAGCCAAAGGCGCGGATAAACAGGTTTTCGTCCCGGTATTCCGTGCCGGGCGAAAGGAAAGAGACCCCCTTTTTGTCCATCAGCTTGATGTCCGAGGAGAGGATGCAGCGGATATCCGGCCGCAGCTTGCGCCAGTGGAGCACGCTGCGGTTAAAGTGGTCATGGTGCCCATGGGAGACCAGCAGATAGATGGGGCCGGGGCGGCTTTTGAGATAATCCCCGTCCACCTCCCCGCTCCCGATACCCCCTTCCCCGTCCTTGCTCTGGGGCCACACGTCGATAAGCAGGGTCGCGCGTCCGCACTCCAGGGCAAAACCGCTGTTGTACAGATAGCGGATGAGCATAGAGAGCCTCCTTTCGATAGGAAGTAAAATAACCATGATTTTATGGGCGAAATCCTAGAAATATTTTACTCTGCCCGGCAAAATCCTACAATAGAAAATTGTGTTTCTTTTCCTCCTGTGTATAATGAAATGGTACCCTCGACCGGGACGGCGGCTGCAACAACCGCCTGAGCCCGGCGGGGGAAAGAAGCTCGTACAGGAGGAGAGGAAATTGTCCAAGGGGACGGCAAAGACCAACGCAATGCGCATGCTGGACCGGGCAGGGATTGCCTACCGGTCATGCACCTATGAGATCGGCGACGAGGAGTTTTGCGGCGAGGCGGTGGCCCGCCTGGTGGGCATTGAGCCGGAACGGGCCTTCAAAACCCTGGTGGCAAAGGGGGAGAAGCGGGGCTATGTGGTGTTCGTGATCCCGGTGGACCGGGAGGTGGACCTAAAGGCGGCCGCCGCCGTAGCCGGGGACAAGAGGGTGGAGCTGGTCCACACCAAGGAACTGTTGGGACTGACCGGCTATGTCCGCGGGGGCGTCTCCCCCGTGGGCATGAAGAAGCAGTTCCCCACCTTTGTGGACCAGTCGGCTCTGGAGCATGAGGAGATCGGCATCAGCGGCGGCATGAAGGGGTGCCAGCTCCTGCTCAAGCCTGCGGAGCTGATCCGGTTTATAGACGGGAAACCAGCAGATTTGTGCAGAAAGTGAGGGGGAGAATTTTGAATATACGGATGGCCAGGGAGGAGGACGCAGGGGCTCTTCTCCAAATTTACGCCCCCTATGTCACGGACACGGCTGTTACCTTTGAGTATGCCGTGCCAACGGAGGAGGAGTTCAAAGGGAGGATTGCCCAGATACTCCGCCGCTACCCCTATCTGGTGGCGGAGGAGGGCGGCGTCATCCTGGGATATGCCTATGCGTCCCCCTTTAACAGGAGGGCCGCTTATGACTGGTCGGTGGAGACGTCCATCTATGTGGAGAGGGAGACCCGGGGAAAAGGGGTCGGCAAGGCGCTGTATTCGGAGCTGGAAGAGGTGCTGAAGGGCCAGGGCATCCTGAACCTCAACGCCTGCATCTCCTACCCCAATCCGGGCAGTATCGGCTTTCATGAGAAGCTGGGTTATCACAAGGCGGGCCATTTTACCAAGTGCGGGTATAAATTGGGGCGATGGTATGATATGATCTGGATGGAAAAAATGATTGGCGAACACCGCGGCGAACCCTCGCCCGTCCTCCCGGCCTCTGAGGTCTGGAGGGGCTGAGGGCCGGCGCGGCGCGCCCAAGGAGTGTAACGTTGAGAATTATCAGTTGGAATGTCAATGGAATCCGGGCGGCGGTGAAAAAGGGGCTGCTGGACTGGATGAGCGCGGAGCAGCCCGATATCCTGTGCCTTCAGGAGGTCAAGGCTCTGCCCGAGCAGCTCGATGAGTCGGTTTTGAAGGTGGAGGGCTATCAGATGGCTCTCTATCCCGCCAAGCGCAAGGGCTACAGCGGCGTGGCGACCTACAGCCGCCCGGCGCCGGACAGCGTGGTCATGGGCACGGGAAATCCCCGCTTTGACGAGGAGGGGAGGACCCTCATCACCCAATACGGCGGCCTGCTCCTGTATAATGTATACTTCCCCAACGGGAACGCCAGCGGGGAGCGCCTTGCCTATAAGATGGACTTCTATGACGACCTTCTGGCGCATGCTGCTGCGCAGGTGGAGGAGGGGAGAAGCGTGCTCATCTGTGGGGACTACAACACGGCTCACAAGGAGATCGACCTTGCCCGGCCCAAGGAGAACAGCAATGTCTCGGGCTTTCTGCCCATCGAGCGGGCCTGGATGGACAAGCTGTGTGCCAGCGGGTTTGTGGACACCTTCCGTATGTTCCATGGGGAGGGAGGACGGTACTCCTGGTGGGACATGAAGACCCGGGCCAGGGAACGCAACGTGGGCTGGAGGCTGGATTACTTCTTTGCCGACAGGAGGACGGCGGCGCGGGTCAAGGACGCCTTTATCATGGAGGATGTCATGGGCTCGGACCACTGCCCGGTGGGGATTGAGATCGAGTGAGGCGCAGGGGCGGCTTCTGCAAAAGCCCCTGATCTTTTATGGAAAGCAGAAATGGACGGATGATTCCGTCCATTTTGCTTTTAGCGGGGGCACGCTCCCTCAATGAACCGGGTGCGCCTTTGCACGCTCATTGGGGCTGGGGCAGCGGCTTGCGACCATCAGATCCCGATCCAT
>JAHZEH010000205.1:438-4435 GCA_019421925.1 Clostridia bacterium | reverse complement strand
GAAGGCATTTTCCAGATTGTGGCTGCGTTCGTCTCCGGAGAGGGTAGTCTGGGAGGGCGTGTTGCGGATACGGGTCAGGGCGTCCCGGTGCCAGGTCCGCCCCGTGATGCGGGAGAGCTCATAACACAGCTCATCCGTCTGGCAGAACCCGCGCTCCTTGAGCCGCTGCTCGTGCAGGGGAACGCCCACCAGCATGCAGTCCCGGGGAAAATCGTCGATAACCTTGGCCATTTCCTGGGCAAAGAAGCGGGCGACATAGCGTTTGTTCTCATATTTAAAGGTGTGCATCAAATTGCGCAGGGGCTCCGCGTATACAAAAGCGGAACGGACGCGGGCGATGCCCTCAATGCGGCGCGCATCGTTGTTGGGCCGGGGCGGCAGGGATGCGCGGCAGCTCCCGCACAGGCAGGCGGATGCAGTGGCGGATTTCCCGCACGGGGCGCAGACGCCGTCGCGCGGGAAGAGGGCGCGGCGAAAGGCGCGGCGGAAATCCTCGAATTTCTGTTTCATGGCTATCCCCCTAAAAACGCGGCGAGCTCCGTCAGGCAGGCGCCTAGGGCGCTGTACCGCTTTCGTTCCTGATTGTTTTCCACCATGGCGCCGACCGTCGCCTGCCGGCCGATGATGACGGCGCATCTGCGCGCCCGCGTCACAGCGGTATAGAGAAGGTTACGGGTCATAAGCATAGGCGGCCCGCCAGCCAGGGGCAGAAGCACCACCGGAAATTCGCTGCCCTGGCTCTTGTGGATGGAGATGCAGTAGGCCAGCTCCAGCTGTTCCAGCAGGGGGAAATCGTACTGGGCGGTGCGCTCGTCGTCAAAGAGCACCTCCAGGGTGCGCTCCCTCTCATGGATAGCCATGACGGTGCCCATATCCCCATTAAAGACCCCTGCGCCCTCCTCTGTAGACTGAAGGCCGGGTCGGGTCCATTCCAGCTGATAGTTGTTTTTGATGTGCATCACCTTGTCGCCCACCCGGAAGGTGGTGTCCCCAAAGGTCTTTTCCCCCCTGCCGTAGGCCGGCGGGTTGAGGGCGGCCTGGAGCTGCAAATTGAGGTTGCGGACCCCGAGCACTCCCTTTTTGGTGGGGGAGAGCACCTGCAGCTCGCTCCAGGGGTCCCCCAGCCGCCCGTTTTTACAGATGCCCACGATGCGCTGGAGGATGCGCTCAGGGGAGGCGATCTCCTCGAAAGCGAAGTCCTCAGTGTAATCCAGCAGGGGCATCTCCCCCCTGTTGATGCGGTGGGCGTTGGTGACGATGCGGCTGCGCTTGGATTGGCGAAAAATCTCTGTCAGGCAGACCACGGGGAGGGTGTTGCTGCGGATGATGTCCGAGAGCACATTGCCCGCGCCCACAGAGGGAAGCTGGTCCGCATCCCCCACTAACATGAGCCGGGTCCCCAGGGGCATGGCCCGCAGCAGATAATAGAGCAGCTGGACGTCGATCATAGAGGCCTCGTCCGCGATGATGACATCCCCGTCCACTGGATAGTCCTGGTTGCGGCCGAACCCCTCCCCCGTATACTCCAGCAGCCTGTGGATGGTGCGGGCCTCGCGGCCCGTAGCCTCGCTCAGACGCTTGGCCGCCCTTCCTGTGGGGGCGCAGAGCTCCACGGAGAGCCCCATCTTCTCCATGAGGGTGATGACAAAATCCACGATGGTGGTCTTGCCCGTGCCCGGGCCGCCTGTAATGACGAGCACGCCGCTCTGAGCGGAGGCCAGTACGGCTTTGCGCTGCTCCCCGTCCAGGCTGATGGAGGACTCCCGCTCCAGAGCAAGAAGCTCCTGCTCAAAGTCCATGGAGACGGCGGCGGAGGGATGCGCGTTCAGTTCTAATAATTTATGGGCGCAGGACGACTCTAATTCAAAGAGATAGGGGAGGAAGGTATAATCCCCGCCATCCATCTGCTTGGCGAGAAGCTGCCCGGAGAGGAGGAGCTCCTCGTGCTGCTGGACGCACAGGGACACGTCGCAGTGCAGGCTCTGGGCGGCGATGCTCAGGAGCTGGCCGGTGGGCAGGCAGGTATGGCCCCCCTCCGTGCGCGCCCAGTTGAGAGTATATTTGATGCCCGCGCTGATGCGGAAAGGGGAGTCGAAGGCAAAGCCCGCATTCTGGGCGATCTGGTCGGCCGTGCGGAAGCCGACGCCCGGCACGTCGTCGATGAGCTGATAGGGGTTCTGCCGCAGGATGGTGAGGCACTCCCCGCCGTAGAGCTTGTAGAGTTTGACGGCCTGACCCGTGGTGATGCCGAGGGCCTGGAGGGCCATGATGACCGAACGCATGCCGTGCTGCTCGGCATAGGACTGGGCGATGATCTGGGCCCGGCCCTCGCCTATGCCCTTGACCTCGGAGAGGCGGTGGGGCTGATTCTCCAGGATGTCCAGCGCCTGGTCCCCGAAACGGAGGACGATATTGCGTGCCGTGGCCTCGCCGATCCCCTTGATGAGGCCGCTGGCCAGATATTTTTCGACGGCCTCGCTGCCGTCCGGGGCGAGGGAGAGACCGAAGGAGAATTTGAACTGGCGCCCATAGTCCCGGTGCTCCACCCACTCGCCGGTGAGCTCCACCCGTTCGCCTGGAGCCGCTCCGGGCAGGACGCCCACAGCGGTGATCAGGCCGGTCTCTGCATCCGGAGCGTCGTCGAAACGCAGCTGGGAGCCGCCCTCAGGGCGGAGTTCGAGTACGGTCCATCCATTGTCCTCATTGCGAAATATAATTGCGTTGATGACGCCGCGTAATTCTTCCATAAAAAGCCCCCGAACGGTACAAACATCTGTTCAATGCTATTATACCGTTTGGGGGTGTAAATCACAAGGGGGAGGGGCTATGGAGTTTTGTTCCCCTTGCACTGGGAGGCATGGGGGCAGGAGGAGCATCCGCAGCATCCGCCGCCCTTTTTGCGGCTTTTCCGGATGCTGCGCAGGGCGAGAGCCAGCAGCGCCAGAAGGAAGCCGCCTACAAGAATATCAGCAATACTCATATCGTCAACCCAAGCCGAGCAGCAGGCCGCCCTGGTAGACCAGGAAGGCCACGAGCCACGCGGCAAATGTCTGATACGCCATTGCGCCGACGGCGTACCGGGTGCGCCCGAGCTCCCGTTTGGAGGCGGCAAACGCGGCGACGCAGGGCATATAGAGAAGCGAGAAGGTGAGGAAGGAGGCGGCGGCCAGCGGGGTGAACATGGTGTTGAGGCCCACGGCCAGCGCCTCATCCGTGGAGGCGCCCAGAAGAATGCTGAAGGTGGACACCACCGTCTCCTTGGCGGTCAGGCCGGTGATGAGGGCGGTGGAGGCGCGCCAGTCCCCGAAGCCCAGGGGGGTGAACACGGGCGCGATCAAGGCGCCCAGGGAGGCCAGGATGCTGGTGGAGTTGTCCGCCGCCATGTTGAACTGCCAGTCGAGCGTCTGGAGCACCCAGATCACCACGGAGGCCACGAAGATGATGGTGAAGGCCCTGCGGATAAAGTCCCAGGCCTTGTCCCACATGTGCAGCAGCACGTTTTTGAGCGTGGGCATGCGGTAGGCCGGCAGCTCCATCACAAAGGGGGCCGCATTGCCCTTAAAGAGGGTGTTTTTAAAGAGCAGGGCGGAGAGGATGCCCACGAGGATACCCATCACATACAGGGCGATCATGACCAGGGCATGGTGCCCTGGGAAGAAGGCCTTGGTGAAGATGGCGTAGATGGGCAGTTTGGCGCTGCAGGACATGAAGGGGGCCAGCAGCACCGTCATTTTGCGGTCCCGGTCGCTGGGCAGGGTGCGGGTGGCCATAATGGCGGGCACCGAGCAGCCGAAGCCGATGAGCATGGGCACGAAAGAGCGGCCCGAGAGGCCCAGTTTGCGCAGCAGGCGGTCCATGACGAAGGCCACCCGGGCCATATAGCCCGAATCCTCCAGCAGGGAGAGGAAGAAAAACAGCAGCAGCACGATGGGCAGGAAGGACAGAACGCTGCCCACGCCGCCCATGACGCCGTCGATGACCAGGGAGTGCATCCACG
>JAHZEH010000205.1:0-428 GCA_019421925.1 Clostridia bacterium | reverse complement strand
GGAGATGCCCGCGTTTGTCAGGGCCTGGTCCGCCAGGTCCGTGACGGCCTGGATGCCGGAGTCGAACAGATCCCCCAAGAGGGTGCCCACAGGGCCGAAGGTCAGGTAGAAGATGAGCATCATGATGCCCAGGAAAATAGGCAGGGAGAGGACCTTGTGGGTGAGGACCCGGTCGATTTTTTCGCTGCGGAGCTGGGCCTTGGACTCCCCGTGCGTATGCACGGCTTTGGCGCACAGAGCCTCGATGAAGGAATAGCGCATATCGGCCAGCGCGGCCTCGTTGTCCGTCCCCAGACGGGCCTCCATCTCCTCAATGAGGTGGTTGATGATGTCCAGCTCGGTCTCGTCCAGGCTCAGGGCTTTCTGTACCATCTCGTCCCGCTCGATGAGCTTGGTGGCGGCAAAGCGCACCGAGTACCCGGCCTTCT
>JAHZEH010000204.1:1665-4458 GCA_019421925.1 Clostridia bacterium | reverse complement strand
GTCGTTCCACGGGCACTGCCCGTCCCGGAGCCTCCAGCGCACCGCTCCATTGGGGACGCCGGGCATGCTCATGCCCTCGCACAGCCGGACTGCGTCCAGCACCCGGAGCATGGCGAAATCCTCAGCGCAGCCCTCCAGCCCCAGGGGCGCTTCCCCCTCCGGCAGACCGAACAGCACCTGTTCCGCCCCCATCTGGGCCCCCTCCCTCTGCATATGGGCAAGGAGGGCAGAGCGCATCCCCCCGCAGGAATAGACCAGCTCCTCCGCACGCAGGGCGCCGTCCTCCAGGGCGTAAAGGGCATATCCCCTCTCCTCCCCCTCAGAGAGCGCGATCCCTCCGCCCCCGTCCACCTGCCACTCCTCCAGGCGGCTGGCGCACCAGTTCCTGTCCCGCAGGGCGCAGGTGCCCATCCGGGCGGCCATGGCCCGGTATGCCTCCTCCATTGCAGCCGCCGTGAGGGGCTCTGTCCCATACTCCCAGCCGGACGGGGGCGCAGGGCAGACGGGGACGCGGAAAACCTCCCGGCGGCTGGCGATGCCAAAGCCCGCCCGGCGGTAGAACTCATAGCTGAAGGGATAGAGCCCCATGACGTCCACGCCCGCCTCGCGCTGCTCCTCAAAGGTCAGGCGGAGCAGGTCGTTCATATAGCCCCGCTTGCGGAATCGGGGAAAGGTGCCCGCGCCGGAGACAAAGGGCCAATCCATCTCCTTGCCCCGCATTTTGAGGCGCAGCGGCAGCAGGTGCAGGGCGCAGAGCAGAGCCCCGTCCTCCCCCTCAAGCCCCCTGGCCCGTTCGGGCGCCACCTTGCGGGTCATAACCCAGTCCAGGTAGGCGGGGCTGTCCTCCGGGAAACAGTTCCGCCACAGATCACGAAGTTCCCTCTCTCTGCCGGGCGCGCTCCTGAGAAACCTCATTTTTTCTCCTCACTCCTCCCGCAGGCGCAGGGTATATTTTTGCACGAACCCGCAGGGGTTGAGAGAGAGCTTGGCCTTTCTCATCCCCTCGAGGCCCATGTCCTCCTCCCGGTTGATAAAAGGCACGCCGCTCCAGGCGTTGGCCACAAACTGCTGGCACATGAGGGGATAGAGCCCCTGCAGGTCGTTGTTGGCTTTTTCCACGTGAATCACCGCCATGTCCGGACGGTACAGTTCGCCCATCGAGAACGCCTCGACCTTGCCGTCCACCAGAATGACGCCCCCCTTGAGGCCCAGTTCTTCGGCGTACTCCAGGGTAGTCCGGGTGGCGACGGGCTCGCCGTCCATGCCGGGCACCCCCGCCTTCTCCTTGTGTTCATACCAGGAGGTATACAGCTCCCAGCACCCCTCCAGATATTCTTTTGTGTACTCTCTGTATTCATAAGTATACATAGAGAGGAAGCGGTTGATGTGGTTGCGCTTGGCGTGCAGCTTCTTGCCCTGCATGGAGATGAGCTCCTCGCTGCGGTACAGGTAGTCAAAATTGTCCCGATCCTCCGTAAAAACAAAACGTCCCGGGCAATCCTCCTCGATGCGGGCCCGGACAGGCTCACCCACACAGCGGATCTCAAAGGGCTCCCCAATGCTCCTCTGGTAGTCCACCAGCTTGTCCAAAATGGGGCCGAAGTTCCGGGAACGGTCCAGTGGCAGAGGGGTATAGAGTTCCATGGGGCAGGTCTCGCAATAGCTCATCTGCAAATAGAGCACGCCGTCCTCGATACAGTACGCCGCGCCGCAGGAATCCCGCCACATAAAGAAATTGGTGAAACTGAGCTCGGAGTTCTCCAGCCTCCAAGCGTCAAAAAAGGGCTGCATCTTCTCTCTGTCCTGCAAAGTGACGCATTGAAATTCCATAAAAATACGATCCGCCTTTCCCTTTGAGAGCCTCAAAACGGCCCCCATACCTTACAATCTTTTTCTATCAGCCGGGGCCCATGCACAGCCAGCCGCCCCCAGTTGTCTGGCGGCGGCTTGCCCCCCAAGTTTCTTAGTGGTTGACCTTGGAGACCAGTTTTGCTCCCTCCGCCGTCTCCACAATCTCGTTCACGTCGTCGGACAGCCCAGCCTGGATGGCGGCCACCACCGTCCCCTCCACCACAGGCGCATCCACGATGCGCACCTTTCGGGCCACATCCGGATCCAGCATTTCAACAGCCATCTCAGCCGAGAGAATAGCGCTGCCCAGATCGGCAAAGAGCAGGATGGCGTCGCTGTCCGCCACCTCCTCAAGAGCTGCCTGGATGAGGGTGGGGTTGGTGCCTATGCTGCCGTCACCCACACCGCCGGCCGCCAGGATGCGGACGCCGCCCATGTTCATCTCCTGGGCGATCTCCACCGCGCCCTCGGCCGCCTTCTGGCTGTGGGAAACCACTACGATGCTAATCATATCGTTACTCTTCCTTTCAGGATTTAAAAGTTTACTATATTCAACACTCAGATTCTACCATGCCTGTGTTTTTCCTTCAACAGTAGAATTCCATTTTCCAGCTACTTAAATCTGCTTCCCTTCAACACCTGCTCCACCTCTGCGGCAAATTCGTCCTCCGCGCCCCAATCATACTTGAAAACAGCCCCCTGGCCGCCGCCCGCGCTGACGGCGTCCACCACAACGTCCGGGCCATCCTGGGACACCACAACCGTCAGAGTCACTCGGTTGGAGGCGCGCATGTAGTACTTCTCAAACACCAAAACATAGACCGAGTCGTTTCCCAGGGACCGGCGGATCTCCTCCACCAGCTCGCAGCTCATGCCGCACCTGGGCACCTCCCGGACGAGCAGGGCTGCAATCTCGCCCACTCTTCCCTCTCCCCGCAGCGT
>JAHZEH010000204.1:0-1558 GCA_019421925.1 Clostridia bacterium | reverse complement strand
CTCGAACCCGGGACACCCTGATTAAGAGTCAGGTGCTCTACCAACTGAGCTAATCGCCCACATATGGAGCGGAAGACGGGGCTCGAACCCGCTACCTCCGCCTTGGCAAGGCGGCGCTCTACCAAATGAGCTACTCCCGCAGAATGGTGCGGACGAAGAGACTCGAACTCTTACGCCTGAGACACCAGAACCTAAATCTGGCGCGTCTGCCAATTCCGCCACGCCCGCAAACCAGAATGGTGACCCATCGGAGGCTCGAACTCCGGACCCCTTGATTAAAAGTCAAGTGCTCTACCAACTGAGCTAATGAGTCATTCAAACCGCTCACCCCTCCGAAGGAGGAGCCAGCGGAAATATGGCTGGGGTGGCAGGGTTTGAACCTACGAATGCGGGAGTCAAAGTCCCGTGCCTTACCGCTTGGCTACACCCCAACATCTCGGTTCACAGACATGCCGGGCTGGCCACGCAGCCCACCAGGGGATTAAATGGGGTGGATAGTGGGATTCGAACCCACGGCCTCCAGAGCCACAATCTGGCGCGCTAACCAACTGCGCTATACCCACCATATAAAGTTTGCCCTGGCACAGGGAGAAAAAATGGCGCGCCCGCGGGGATTCGAACCCAGGACCTACGGCTTAGAAGGCCGTTGCTCTATCCAACTGAGCTACGGGCGCATACCGGGGAACGATTGCCGGGGGAAACCCTGTCCTCACTCGTGCCAACGCTTAAAAAGTATAGCATTCGAACCAGACCCTGTCAATGGTCTTCCCGGAAATTCTTCGCTCAAAATTTTGCAGAATTTTACAGTTCCGTCCTCAGTAGACCCAGTGAATGGACGCATCCGCCTTTCCCCCGCGGATCTCCAAAATAGCGTAGCTCTCCCGCACGCCCCCTCTCGGCTCGGCTACGCTGCCGGGGTTAAGCAGGATCAGCCCTCCGTTGTTTTCCAGGCAGGGCCGGTGGGTATGGCCAAAGAGAGCTACGCCGGCCCCCCTCTCCCTGGCCGTGTAATAGAGCTTATCCAGCCCCCAGTATACGCTCTGAAGATGCCCGTGAGTGCAAAAGATTTTGACCCCCTCCACGTCCAGCAGCAGTTCTGTGGGCGAGGAGGAACCAAAGTCGTTGTTGCCCCTGACAATGCCGCAGGCCAGCCCCTCCTCCGTCAGAATCCGGGCGTCGCCCGCGTAATCCCCCAGGTGGACGGCCATATCCAGCCTGCCCGCCCGGCGCACAGCGTCGCGCAGCGCGTGAAGGTTCCCATGGGAATCGGCAAAGACCCCGATGCGCACAACGCCCACGGCTACTCCCCCCGCTCCAGTTTCTCGTGCAGGGCCCGCAGGGCGGCGCCGCGGTGGCTGAGGGCGTTCTTCTCCTCAGGCGTGATCTCGGCGTAGGTCTTTCCCAGATTGGGAAGCACAAACAGCGGGTCGTAGCCGAACCCGCCCGTTCCTTTCTCCTCAAAACCCACCTGCCCCTCGCAGAAGCCGGCCGCCACCAGGGGTTCCCGGTTGGGGTTCTGATTATTTTTCACCATGGCTGCCGCCTCCCTTCTGGTCAT
>JAHZEH010000203.1 GCA_019421925.1 Clostridia bacterium | reverse complement strand
ACAATATTGGTTTTACCCTGGGCATTTTGCCCTACCAACGCGGTAAGACGCTCGTGCGGCTGGAGCGCGAGCGCCTCATAATTGCGGAATTGGTTCAGTTTGATACTGGTGACAATCATATTGGTTCTCTCCGCGGGAATCTCTCCCCAGCCCCCCTGTTAAAGGAATTGATTCCCTGGAAATCAATAATTATGAAACAGTTCTTATAAATAGACAGGGAAACTGTTCCACATTATCCCATTGATTCCGGGATAAGTGCCGGACCTGCATATCCCCATCCTTAGAACAATTCTGTTTAATACTTTCGAAAATTGCTTTCCAACGAAAAAGTCTTTAGGACTTGAGAATCCCCTATGCAAAAATTCTCACAGGGAGCACCAGATACAGCCAGGCGCTGCCCTCGACGGGCCGCACCACACAGGGGCTGACATTGGTGGTAAATTCCATAACGACCTCTTCGCTATCCAGCACCTTAAGGACGTCCGTGAGATATTTGGCGTTAAAGGCGATCTCCAGTTCGCCGCCCGACAGCGCGATGGGGAGTTCCTCAACCACGTCGCCCATCTCGCTGTTGCTGGTGATCGTGAGGGTATCAAAGCCAATGGAAAAACGGATGAGATTGTTCTTCCCCTCCCTCGCCATAAGGGAGGCTCTGTCAATGGACGAAAGCAGTTCAGACCGGTTGACAGTCACGCAGGTCAGCCGTTCAGTGGGGATGATCTTCTGATATTTCATATATTCTCCCGAGAGCAGAACCGTATTGATACGGGTGTGCCCCATGTCGAAGAGGGCGGTCGTATGGGAGATGTCGACCTTGACCATCCCCTCGTCTCCCAGAACCCGCTCAATGGCGGACAGGGAGGCGCCCGGTACTACAGCAGAGATACCGTCCTGGAAATTGCTGCCCTCGTTGCGCACGGCCAGCCGGTAGCCGTCCAGTCCCACTATGCGCAGCATGCCGCCTTCGCTGCACAGATAACCGCCCGTCAGGATGGGGCGGGAATCCTCCTGAGCGGTGGCAAAGAGGGTTTGACGGATCATGGAGGAGAGTTTGCACTGTTCTATCGAGAATTCCGACAGGCTGATGGCCACAGGCATCTCGGGGAATTCCTCGGGGGATATGCCCTGGAGATTTGTTTTGGACTTGCCCTGACGGATGGTCAGGGCGTTGCCCTTTTCCTGTCCCTCCTTGAGCTCAATTTCAACCGGGCCTTCGGGCAAGCGGCGGATGATCTCTCCAAAGAGTTTGCCGGGCACGGCGATGACGCCGGCGAGCTCCACACTGGCAGGTGTGAAGGTCTCAATTTGCAGGGAGGTATCCGTGCAGAGTAAGCGCAGTTCGTTTTTTTGCAGATTGGCCTCCATAAGGATACATTCCAAAAGAGGAGACGGCGCTCTGGAGGGCATAGCCTTCAGTACAGTATTGACAGCTGCGATAAGTTCGCTGCGTTCCATTGTGAATTTCATGGGAAAAGACTCCTTTCTTTGAGGGCGTGCGATTTTAGTTGGGGTACTGCTTTTATGTTTGGGAGGGGCATTGCATGCGCTGGCGGCAGGAGAGCGTCCCAAACACTGGTGTGTTGGATATATTAAGTTTCGTCGTAGTCGTAGTAGGGGGTGTGGGTAGTGTGGATAAGTCTGTGGATTCCAGATAATTGGGCATTTTTCCTCTGTGGGTTGTCTGAGGGAAAGCCTGTGGATGGTTTGTCTGAATTGTCCAGCTTATCCACAGATGTCCAATATGCACAGCTTATCCACAAATTTTATCCACAACCTGTGCATAAACCTGTGGAAGAAAGTTTGTCTTCAGCGGACAACACTGTCTTTATTCCTGAATCCGGTTCTTTATGTCCTCCAGAAGACCCCGCAGTTTGAGGTCGCTCGACAGGTCCGCAGAAATCTTATCAATGGCGTGCATGACCGTGGTGTGGTCTCTTCCGCCGAAGGCCTCGCCGATTTTGGGCAAAGAGCAGTCAGTGAGTTCCCGGGCCAGATACATGGCGATCTGCCTGGGATAGGTCACCTCCCGGCTGCGCCGCTTTGAGGTGAGATCGGCTACGGTGATTTTGTAGTATTCGGCCACCGCTTCCTGGATCAGGGCGGTTGTGACGGGCCGGTCCTGGGCGCCGCCCGGCAGGAAGTCCTTGAGGGCTACGGCTGCCAGTTCTTTGGTGACGGGCTGGCCGGTGAGATCGCTGTAGGCCATCACCCGGGTCAGCGTCCCCTCCAGCTCACGAATATTGCTCTGAACCCGGGAGGCGATGAAGTGAAGCACCTCAGAGGAGACGTCCAAACTCTCCAGAATAGCCTTGTTCTCCAGAATGGCCACCCTCGTCTCCAGGTCGGGGGGCTGGATGTCGGCAATCAGACCCCATTCAAACCGGGAGCGGAGCCTCTCCTCCAGCGTGGGAATCTCCTTAGGCTGCTTATCTGAGGAGATGACGATCTGTTTCTGCGTGTCGTAGAGGGCGTTGAAGGTGTGGAAAAATTCCTCCTGCGTCCCTTCTTTGTTGCTGATAAATTGAATATCATCCACCATAAGCACATCCACGTTGCGGTATTTGGCCCGGAATTCCTCATTCTCGTTTTTGCGGATGGCTGTGATCATCTCGTTGCAGAAGTTTTCGCTGGTGACATACATAATATGGGATTTGGGGTTGGCGGCGGAGATGGCGTTGCCGATTGCATGCATCAGATGGGTCTTGCCCAGCCCCACGCCTCCATAGATAAACAGGGGGTTGTAGCTCTTTCCCGGATTGTTCGCCACGGCCATGGAGGCCGCGTGAGCAAAACGGTTGGAGGACCCGATGACAAAGGTGTCAAAAGTGTATTTGGGGTTCAGGGAGATGGCGCACCCGGTAGCGGGAGCTGTATATTGCTCCCGCTCAGAAGGAAGAATGAGGCACAGATGATACTCCTTGCCCGTTGCGCGCCTGAGAGCGGACTCAATGTCCGCGCCATAGCGCTCTGAGACGGTTTTGCGGGTAAAATTATCCTTTGCCTCCAGAACAAACTGGCTGCCCTGGATGGCGACAGGGGCAAGCTCCTCCACAAATCCGGCGAAGCTGGCGGTGGTGAGTTCGTCCGCAAGGATGGGCAGGGCAATGGCCCAGAATTTTTCGGCGTGATTCATGGTGCATTCTTCCTCTTTCGAAAACTTCCTTTTTAAAGTTATGCACATTTTTATCCACAGCTTGTGCACAACTTCCGGGAAAAAATAAAAATAAAAAACCGGAATTTCTCCGGACGGGAGGGGGACAGGCGCAGAATTTTTTCCACCTTGTGGAAAAATGGTTGCCCACATAATCCACAGGGCGGGAATATTGTGCTTTTTAATATGAGGAAACCACCATTTCTTGTGGCGGCCTTTCCGCCCCTCCGCCGAAAGCCATAATTGGTTTTATGATAGCAAAACTTGGCCTTCCGCACAAGTGCGCGTGCCCGCCGCCTTGACAGAAAAGAGCGGTTAACTTATAATAACCTAGCGTATCTTTGTAAAGTTATGCGGGGGCGTCCTGTTCGCGCCCGACGATGTAGCGCAACCAGATTCATTTCAGGAAATCAACCAAGGAAGCGAGGTGCAAAAGAATGATCCAGACGTATCAGCCCAAAAAGAGGCAGCGCAAAAAGGTCCATGGCTTCCGCCAGAGGATGAAGTCCGCCCAGGGCCGCAATGTCCTGCGCCGCAGGCGCGCCAAGGGCCGCAAATCTCTGACGGTGTAATCGGGCAGGAGAATACTTCCCGGCATGGCCAGACGGATCAAAGCGGCTCTGTGCCTTTGCACCGCTTCCCATGCGGAGCAGACAAAGCGGAATGACAAGAGCGGGCACACAGGTGGCCGTTCTTTGTGCAATTCCGCTTTTCCTTTGTGGGGCGGACAAGTTGAAGCGGCCGGGAATACACAGACAGGAAGAGGGAGAACGCAGTGAAGAAAACCTATTCCCTCAAAAAAAACAAGGAATTCCAGCGCGTATACCGCGTGGGCAAATCGTGCGGAGCCAGAACTATGGTGCTCATTTACTGCAGGGCGCGGCACGGCTCCATCAAGGTTGGCTTTTCCGTCTCCAAAAAGGTGGGCAACGCCGTAACCCGCAATCTGGTCAAACGCCGGATGCGGGAGGCATTAAGGCTTATGCTGCCGGAGATGAAAAGTAACTACAATATCATCTTTGTCGCCCGCGAGGCAGCGGCCCGGGAATCCTACCGCAATTTGCAAAAGACCATCCAATACCTTCTGCGCAAAACCGATTTGCTGCAGATACCGACCGAAAGACCGTGAATACCATGCTTAAAAAAATACTCATCGCCCCCATCCGGTTTTACCGCAGGCATATCTCTCCCTATAAGAGGCCGTGCTGCCGGTTTTACCCGACTTGTTCGGCCTACGCGGTCGAGGCGGTGGAGCGGTTTGGAGCCCGGGGGCTTCTGCTGGCGGCATGGCGCATTCTGCGGTGCAACCCC
>JAHZEH010000202.1 GCA_019421925.1 Clostridia bacterium | reverse complement strand
CCCTTGGGCTGCGGCCCTGGAGATGGGGGACGCTGCCCCCCTGTCCCCCCTGCTGCGGGGACTGTGCCCCCCGTGTCGCCTTGGGCTGGGGCCCTGAGGATGGGGGACGCTGTCCCCCTGTCCCCCCTGCTGCGGGGGCCATGCCCCCCGCGCCGCCTTGGGCTGCGGCCCCGGGATGGGGGCACAATGCAAAGCAGGACAGCAAAAAGCCGGAAATTTCCGGCTTTTTTGCTGTCCTTAAAAATTTTCGGGGTTCTTCGGGGGACTTTAAAGGCTATCAAAGTAAAGCTATGATAGGGCTCCTTGATGAAATACTGGAAATCCTTGGATTACTAGTATAAAGTTCCCTAAGCCGTCCTCCCTCACGCCACCGTAAACACTACACTGGCAGCCAGGGGCGAGACGCTGCCCTCGGAGGTCCGGGCGCGGACGTCCAGCTTGTAAGTTCCCGCAGCCTCGGGGACATAGCTGAAGTACCAATATACCCACCGGTCGGCGGTGGCTCCCTCAGTGGAGCAGGCCGTCCAGGTCTCTCCGCCGTCAAGGGAGAACTCCACTGCTGTGATGGTGGCGCCACAGTCGTCCGCATAGCCTTCAAAGGTGAGCTGGTCGCCGGCCGAAAAGGCGTCGCCGTCCACGGCGTTGACGATGCTGACCTTGGCGCGCTGGGCCGGGCCGGGCAGTTCAACGGCGGGCTCCTCCGCCTGGGCGGTCAGCTCAATCTCAGTGACCTGGCGGGTGAAATAGGAGGCTACTACGCCAGGCATCCAGAGCTGTACCGGGCCGCCGTTTTCAGGGGTCAGGCCCTCGCCGCCCACTGCGTAAACCAGCATAGCGCCGCTGTCCAGGGCCAGTTTGAGGGGGAGGGACTTGCCATAGCCGTCGGAGCCCCGGACGGTGACGGTGTTGACGTCCCCGGTCAGGCCGGCCATTTCCACGACATCCCTGAGGGGCATGCCGGTGACCTGGGCGTTGGCAAGGGAGCTGGAGGTACTGCAGGAGCACTTCATGACGTTGGTCTGGCTGCTCTGCCGGATCTGATTGAGGGAGAGGGCGACGCCCTTTTCCATGCCGCCGTTCACGCTGACGTAGTAGTCCTCGCCGCCGGCATCTCCAAAGGTGAAGCCGGGAGTCGCGCACAGCGCGGTGGCTGCCGTACCGAACAGGCTGAACACCTTGTCCGAGGGGGTGACGACATTCTGGTCAAAGCGGAATTCACCGCGGACGTGACTTACTTTATCATAGACCACCGGGTCCGCCTGCTCCACGCGGAAGGGGCTCTCCGTCTCCTGCCCGGCCGGGACGGCCTGGTTTGCGGGGGCGGGTTCCAGGGCCTGAGGCTGGGCGGGGGCGCAGGCCAGGAGCGCGGACGCGCCCGAGAGGCCCATGGCGGCGGTCAATAGCATCTGCTTTTTCATGGCCAATCTCCTATTCTACGTTGAACATCATCTCGTCGGGGAACTCGGTAATCAGGCCGTCCGCCGTCTCGGCGCGTACGGACAGCACATAGGCGCCCGGATTCTCGGGGGTGTACGTGAAGTGCCAGTAGACCCACTTGCTCAGGTCGCTGCCCTCAGTGGAGAAGCGCGTCCAGGTCTGGCCCCGGTCCAGGGAGAACTCCACAGCCACGACCTGCTGATCGAAGGCGAAAGCGTAGCCCTCAAAGGCGTAGGGCTGGCCCGCCTCGATAATCTGGCCCTCCCGGAAGTTGAAAATGCCTGCGCTGGGTTTGTTGAGATAGGTTCCGTCCTCGGTGTACCAGCCGCTGAACATCTTGATGCTGTCCGGGTCCACGTCCAGCACCTCGATCTCGCAGACCCTCCGGATATAGGAGGGGGCGCTGGTGCCCGCGTTCCAGGTGACAACGGGGTAGCCCTGGCCCCAGCTGATGGGTTCGCCGTTGATCTCGTAGACCAGGTAGCTGCCGAACTCCTCTGTGATGGACAGCTTACTCCCGCGGGCCCAGCCGTCGGGGGCCTTGCTCATGAAGCAGGTGGCGGTGTCCCGGATGCCCGCCTTCTCAAAGAGATAAGAGAAGGGGATGCCTGTGACCTCGCAGTTGGAGAGCCAGGGGCCTCCGTTGGGGTTCATGACGCACATGTTTGTGATGATCTGCTTCTCAGAGGGGGCCTCCTCCAGAAGTTCCTTCAGGGTGATGGTGAAGGGGTTGTCGACGCAGCCCGTAACGCTGATGGTCCAGTTGTCGAACAGGTCCTGGTCCAGGGGAACGCCCGCCATGTCCGCGCCGTTGCGCTCGTAGTCCAGTTCTCCGCTCATCCAGTTGGCGAAGAACATATCCTCAGCGGAGGTGAGCTTATCCTGTTCATAGGAGAACTCGCCCTGAACATCCGGCAGGAAGGTAATGCCCTGCAGGACGTCGTATTTGGCCTCCTCCCAGAGAATCAGGCCCTTGCCGTCCTCGGTGGCGTTGTGGCAGGTCATGCAGCCGCCGGTGAACGTATCCCTGTTATGGATGCCGTGGATGAGAGAACCGAACTGGTTGGTCTTGACCAGGTAGCCCTCGCCGTAGGTGTGGCAGATTTTGCAGTCCATGACATTCATATCGTAGCCGTAGCCGTTTTCAAAGTTCAGGTGCTCATAGGTCATGGAGTCGAGCAGCTTGACCAGGTCCTGATGGCAGGCCGCACAGCCCCGGTTGTCGGCGTCGAGATAGTAGGTGTTGTAGGATGTGGTTTCGCCGGGGCGGTGCCAGTAGCCGCCGGTGTCGTTGGGCGTGCGCTGCACCCTTACGCCGTTGTCCAGGGTGATCACCTGGGGGGCGTAGTCCTCTTTGCGCTGCTCCATCTCGCCGAACATCTCGTCGATGGCGCTGGAACCTGGATAGCGCTCCTCAGCGGGGGCGTCCGTCTCCGCCGGAGCCTGGGTGGCCTCGGGCGCCGCGGTAGCCTGGGGGGCCTCCGTAGCCTCGGGCGCGGCCGTGGCGGTCTGTTCCGGCGCGGGATTCTCCGCCGGAGCCGCCGTGCATCCTGCCAGGATTGCCGCCGCGAGCAGGCAGCAGAGCAGGGCGCGAAGTTTCATGTGATTCATGATGTTCCTCCTCCGAATCGGTTGCGCGCGCAACCTTTTTACTACCTCTTATACTGGCTGATTGCAAAAAAAGGAACAATGTCCTTTGGAACATTGCTCCTGTGGGGGAGTATCATTTCAAACATTTTTGGTCGGCCAAACAATTTAAACCGGATCGGGGGCCTCCTGAAGATATTTCTTGAATCCCTTGACCTCCTCATATCCCAGGGCGTGATAGAATTTGTGGGCCGTCAGGCGTCCCAGACCGGAGCACAAAATTGCATAGGCCGCATCCTTTTGCCGTCCCCAGGCCTCGATTTCCTCGAACATTCTTTTGCCGACGCCCTGGTGCTGGTATTCATGATGGGTGACTACATTTTCAAGGACCATCACCTGCCTGCACGCGCCGCAGAAATCCCCAAAGACAACGGCCAGCAGGGAACCGCAGATTCTGGAGCGTTCCACGTCCTCGGCAACCATCAGGAAGGTGTTTGTATTGCTGTTGGCCTCCTCAATCCGGCGGATTAAAAGCGCCCGGTCCTCCGCGCGCTCCGACAGGTCGTCCATGAGCTCGCAGAACTGGTCGATATCCCGGGGGTTTGTGCCGTCGAGTTTTCTGAAAATGAGATTCATAGGGCTCCTCCTGTTTTCTTTGATTGCTGCGGTTCCTCAACGGTCACGGGCAGCCGCAGCCGGATCATCATATCACGGGCTTCGAACATAAAGGCGGGAGTCTCGGCGAGGATCTCGCAGTAGTAGTTCCCCCGTAGCTCATAGCCGCGCTGGGCCGCGATGTCCAGGAGCTGGCCCAGGTATTTGCTCTCCATGTGGTAGCCCTCCCCGTCGAACATGGTGTCCGTGGTGAGGGTGAGCACATATCCCTCCGGGAGGAACTCCGGCCTGTCTCCCAGGCCCATGGGGTTGAACACATATCCGCCTGTGCAGACAAAACTGCGGGTTTTGAGCGATTCCAGGGAGATCACGCAGGCCACGTTGTGGAAAAGGGAGAGGGGAAGCCCCCGCTCAATCATCTGGCGTTTGATGGAGCGCAGGCTCTTCTCCCAGCGGGCCAGCATGGGCGTCTCGTCTGAGCGGTGCTGCGCCACGAGATAAGGTTCCACCGGGAAGAACAGCGCCTGCCTGCGGGGGACCCACTCCAGGGCGGGCACGCCGCATACGGGCCGCTCCTTGAAAATCCTGCAGGAATCCAACAGGCTTTCGTTGGACAGCCGGGCGAGCTCCAGCTCCTCGATTTGCCGGGCAAGGGCCAGCCTCTTCCGCTTCAGCAGCGTCTCCATATAGTCCACATCCCTGTTGTCCAGAACGGTACGGATCTCCTTGATGGACAGACCGATGTCCTGGAGCCGCCGGATGATGTCCAGGATGGAGGACTGGGAGATGGAGTAGTAGCGGTATCCGGTCTCCTCGTCCACAATCTCCGGCA
>JAHZEH010000020.1:9241-15634 GCA_019421925.1 Clostridia bacterium | reverse complement strand
GGAGGGCGCTCTGCGCGGCATGAAGGTGGTCGTCAACGACATAGACGTGGAGGCCGTCAACAATACGGCCAGGGAGCTGCAGGCCGGTGGAACCCAGGCCGTGGCCCTGGGGGCCGACATCTCCCTGATTGAAAACGTGCAGAAGCTCTATGAGCTCACCATGGATACCTATGGCCGCTGCGATATGCTGGTCAACAATGCGGGCGTGGCCGTCTCCGGCCCCATCTGGGAGATTCCCCTCCAGGATATCAACTGGATCACCGAGGTCAACCTCCTCAGCCACGCCTACGGCATGCGCATCTTTATGCCCCAGATGATCAAGCAGGGCACGGACGCCGCCGTCCTCAACGTGGCCTCGGGGGCGGGCATCATGACCAGCGGCAACGCAGTGATGTATCACACCACCAAGTTCGGCGACGTGGCCCTCTCTGAGAGCACCTATCTGGGCCTTAAGCTGCGCGGCATCACCAACGTGCAAATGCATGTGCTCTGCCCCGCCTTTGTCCAGACCACCATCCATCTCAGCGACAATCACCGCCCTGCGCGCTACGCCATGAACGACGACCCCTATTACCAGGGTCAGGAGTTCAAGTCCGGCTATATCCGCAGCGAGCGACAGGTGCTGGGCGGCATCCCCATCGACTCCGTAGGCATGACCGTCTTTACCGGCATCGAGGACAATAACTTCTACATCTTCACCCATCCCGAGGGGATCATCCCCGCCATCTCCCGCATCACCAACATGGTCAACGGCCGCAACCCCACCTGACAAACCGGCTGAAGAGAGGAGAACTTCCATGTTTACAGATTACAAAAATAAAGTCGTCGCCGTCACCGGCGCGGGCAACGGCATCGGTAAGGCTCTGGCCCTGGGCTGTGCCAAACGGGGCGCCAAACTTCTGGTCAACGATATCCACGGGGATGAGGCCGAGAACACTGCCGCCGAAATCCGCGCACTGGGGGCTGAGGCGGTTGCAGTCCAGGCCGACGTCTCCCTGAGCGAGGAGTGCCAGAGAATCTTCGACGCGACCATGGAGGCCTATGGCCGCTGCGATTTCCTCATCAACAATGCAGGCGTCTCCGCCTTCGGCAATGTGACGGAGATCGTGGAGCAGGACATCAAATGGGTCACGGAGACCAACTTTTACTCCCACTGGTATATGATGAAGCGCTTCATCCCCCAGATGAAGGCCCAGGGGAACCACTGCCAGATTCTCAACGTCTGCTCCATTGCGGGGCTCATCACCCTCTCCGCCTCCCCCATCTACTTCAGCACCAAGCATGCGGCTGTGGCTTTCTCCGAGTGCACCTATAAGTGGCTGAAGGAGACAGGCGCGGACATCGACCTGGCCGTCTTCTGCCCCGGTTTTATCCAGACGGAGATGTATCTGACCGACAGGCACCGTCCGGAGCGCTTTGCCAAAAACGACGACCCCTTCTACACCAGCGAGCAGTACCAGAAATACGATGAGGGCAACCGCTATGTGCTCAACAACGGCCGTCCTCTGGACCCGGTCATTGAGGAGGTCTTTGAGGCCCTGGGGACCGACAACTTCTTCATTCTCACCCATCCCCAGTACGACAAGCTGCTCCGGGAACAGGGCAACTTCCAGGCCAACATGGTCCGCCCCATCACACTGGCGGACGTAGCCCCCAGGAAGTAAGTCATATCGTCAAAGGAGGCAGGACTTCATGTCCCGCCTCCTTTTCTTTGCCTGTTCAAACGAACTCGTCATAGGGCCCAAAGTCCGGTTTGGCGCACATCGCCATCATCATGCCTTCAAAGGCCGCCTTATATAATCAAACGCCCCTCTCCTGTGGCTCCGGTCAATGTTCACACCCACAAGATAATAGAGGAAGCTGTCGAGCAATGCCTTGACCGGTACGTCTGAGCGCACAAGCCCAAGGCTCTGGCATTTTTCCAGCAGCAGGCTCCTCGTATCATAGATGGAGTAGTTCTCCCTGAGAAAAAAGCCATGCTCCTGAGATACCCTGAAGCCCGACCTGGCCACATATTCCACCACCTGGGGACCCACATCAATCGTGCGGTCAATATAGAAGCGCCAAATCCTCCAGTACTTCTGGAGCGGCGAGGCCTCCGCCATCAGGATGCGGGGCATGGCCTCCAGCAGAACCGGGTCCACTGAAACATAGATATTCGTAAAAATCTCTTCCTTGGACTTGAAATATTTATAAATGGACGTCAACGAAGCGGGCGAGCGCTTCATAAACGAGGCCAATTTCTACGGCAGAGCCTATATGTGCATGCGCGACCAGATCCGTCAGGGCCATTCCTCCTTCCACATCCTCTTTGACAGCCTCAGCCCCTATCTGGAGGATTGCGAAGCGGGCGTGGCGAATGGCACCGTAGCCTGAGCAATGAAAGGCGAACCAAAGCGGAGACCCTGGAGGAGCTCGCAGCCCTCATCGGAGTGGATGCCGGCGCCCTTGTGGACACCGCCCGGCAATACGACTCCATGAAGGGCCAAGAGGACACTGAATTCGGCAAGCCCTCCGAGCTGATGTATGGCATGAGCGAGGGCCCCTTCTATGCCGTTAATCTGGTTCCCATTGCGCTCGGCACCTTCGGCGGCTTGAGCATTGATACGGAGGGCCGCATCCTCAAGGAGGACGGCACGGCTATCCCCGGCCTTTATGGTGCGGGCGAGTGCGCCGCCGCCACCTTCTTCTACAACGAATACCCCTACTCCGGTTCCTGCATTCAGTACTGCCTGAGCACCGGCCGGATCTCCGGCGCAAACGCGGCCCAGGGCCGTTAAGCGTCCTAAACGGATCAGAGGCGAAGCTTTCCAGCTTCGCCTCTTTCCATTCGCTTCCCGACCCTATACCTCAAACATCTTTCTCACGCCGAACATGGAGTTAAGCACCAGCCAATTCTGGGCGAAGTACTGGCTGATATTCCAGTAGCTCACGCCGCCCAGATGATACTCCTCCACCAGCCCCAGTTTTGCCTGAATGCTCCGCGCATCCTCAACCCAGACCACCTGCTGATAGCCATTGTCGTCGTAATAAAAGAAATAGGGCGCCTGGGCGCGCACATCGTAGAGAATCTCCGCCCCCTTCTGGCTGGCAAGCCGTACTGCACCCGCATTGGAGATGACCCGCGCCGGCCTGGATCGCTCGTAGGGCAGCGTCCAGTCATAGCCGTAGTTGGGTATTCCCATAAGGATTTTCTCTGAGGGGATCACCGAGACCGCGTACCTGATAACCTGCGCCACCTGGGGAAGGGGGGCGACTGCCATCGGCGGTCCGTAAGTATATCGCCCACTATGTTCTTGGCAATCAATGAATCAAAAAGCGGCGGAAAGATCCGCCGCTTTTTGATCGCTCCTCTTTTTTCAGCCTCACCGCATCATATCCGCCGCTTCCCCGGCAAAAACAGCCGCTGCCGCCGGCACGATCAGCGCCAGCGTCGCGCCCGCATGGGCCGCCAGCATTCTTCGTCCCATTGCGCCTCCCCGAATCATCCCGCATCCCGGCGCTGCGTCGGGGATTACTGCCATTGCCTGTTTCTCCCGCAGCCGGAAGAACTGCGGCAAGGCCATCGCCCTTTGGGGTGCTGTCCGTGTTGGTAAAACGCAGGCCCCAGGCGTCAGAGGAGGGCCGGAATTCAGTCAATGCCTCTCCGCGCCTTTTTCTTTTAGACAGCGCCTCTCCCTTGTCTCCACGGATGGAATGCGCTATATTGAAATACAAGAATGCCGGGAGATGGAGAACGCCTATGACTTTGCAAGCCCTGACTTATTTTGTCGCCCTGGTGGAGGAGATGAATTTCACCCGGGCGGCTCAGAAGTGTTTTGTGACCCAGCCCGCCCTCAGCCGGGCCGTCTCCGACTTGGAAAAGGAGCTGGGACGTCCTCTGCTCCTGCGGGGCGGCAGGGGGCTGGAGCTGACCCAGGCGGGCCGCCTGTGTTATGATGGCGCCCGCCGCATCCTCAGGCAGTGCGACGCACTGGTGGAACGGGTGCGCAACGATTCGGACACCACAGAGGGTTATATCAACCTGGGCTATCTGTTCAACGGCTCCCTGAACTATCTCGCCGCCCGGATGCGCCAGTTCAGCAAGCTCTATCCCAACGTGGAGGTGCGCACCACCTACGAGGACTTCAACGACGCCAAACGCATGCTCCACTCCGGGGAGCTGGATCTGGCTCTTCTCTCCGAGCCCAACGCCTCCAGCCTGGGGGACGTGGATACCGTTCTCATCGCCAAGGGAGCGCTCCACATCGTTGTTCACTGCACCCACCGGCTGTTTGAGCGGGACTCCGTCTCCTTCAGCGACATCCGGGAGGAGAAATTTATCCTCTGGGATCCGGAGGAGCTGCCCGGCCTCCATCAGAGCTGCCTGGAGGCTCTGAAGGGGGCGGGCATCGAGCCCAAGGTGGAGGGCTATGCCAAAAAGCTGGGGGACGCCATCGCCTTTGCCACCCTCAAGGGGGGGCTGGGCCTGACCACCAAGGCGGCCTCGGAGTCGGGCAACAAAGTCACCCGCATCATCCCCATCGCGGACTGCGCATCCGGCTTCGGCATCATGCTGGCCCGCCTCAGAAGCAACGACAATCCCTTCGCCGCAGCTTTCTTCGCCCACATCAAGCTCATGGAGTCCTGAACCGCCCTATAATATTTTTTTATGGACACACGCCCATATGCTTTTCCAGCATTTCTGTGTGTGTCTTTTTTATGTCATAATGACGGCGAGAACGGGGAGGCGCCCCCTCCCCGCTCATCCCAAATCGATGGAGGTATACCATGAAGAAGTTCAAACCCATCGCGGCGCTCCTGCTGGCCCTGGCGCTGGCCGCCGCCGGCTGCTCCGCTGCACCGGCAGCGCCCGAGAGCACCCCGGCCGCAACCGCCGCGCCCACCGCCGCGCCCGCCCCGGCCGCAGCCGTCTACACCCCCGGCGTCTATGAGGCAACCGTTCCCGCCCTGTGGGGCGACCTGACGGTGCAGACGGAGTTCAGCGACGCCGCGATCGTCAGCGTTGAGGTTACAGCAGACGCTGAGACCCCCGGCGTCCGCCAGTGGCCCATCAATATCATCCCCCAGCGCATCGTGGACAGCCAGTCCCTGGCTGTGGATGTGGTCACGGGCGCAACCTATACCAGCCGCGCCATCCTGAACGCCGTCGCCGACTGCGCCGGGCAGGCGGGCGGCGACCTGGCCGCCCTGGAGGCCCCTCTCCCCGGGGAGCCCGTGCAGGATCAGGAGTACACCGCCGACGTGATCGTCGTGGGCGGCGGCGGGGCGGGCCTCTCCGCCGCGTCGGCCGCAACTGAGGCGGGAGCCAGCGTCATTGTCGTTGAGAAGATGGGCTTTCTGGGCGGCAACTCCATCGTGGCCGGCGGCATCTACAACTGCGCCGATCCCGAGCTCCAGTCCACTGTGGAGATGACCCCCGCCTATGAGGACACCATTCAGGCGGCGCTGGACGAGGAGCCCGTCAGCGACATCCATGCCGAGGTCCAGGGCCTTGTCAGGGAACAGTATGAGGCCTATAGAGCCACCGGCTCCACCACGTTGTTCGACAGTGCCGAGTGGCACGCCCTCCAGACCTGGAACGGCGGCGACAAGGTGGCCGACCTGAACCTCGTCCTCAACCTGACCCGCAACGCCTATGACGGCCTGACCTGGCTCAAAGGCATGGGCTGGGAGATGCAGGACAAGATCGGCCAGGGCGCGGGTTCCCTCTATATCCGTACCCACTACTCCGCCCTGCCCAACACCACGGGCATCATCAAGGCTTTTATCGAGACCCTTCAGGATCGGGACTGCCAGATCCTCTATGACACCACAGGCCAGAGCCTGATCCAGGAGAACGGCGCTGTCACCGGCGTGACCGCTGTTACCACTGACGGCGCAAACGTCACCCTCCGTGCCAACAAGGGCGTCATCCTGGCCACCGGCGGTTTTGCCGGAAATGTGGAGATGCGCCAGCAGTACTGCGAGGGCGAGAAGTGGCCCGACCTGGGCGCCTCCCTCAACACCACCAATATGCCCGCCGACACCGGCGACGGCATCCGCATGGCCTCTGAGGCCGGCGCAGACCTGGTGGATATGGATCAGATTCAGCTCCTGCACACCACCAACCCCATCACTGGCACGACCGGCGACGCCTGCATGCCCAAGAGCACGGCCGGAGCGATCTTTGTCAACCAGGACGGCAACCGTTTCTGGCGGGAGGATGGCCGCAGAGACGACCTGTCCATCGCCGCGATGGCCCAGAATGAAAAGGGAATTTTCTGGGTCGTTGAGAGCGCCGATACCATCCCCAACGCCGACGAGGCCAAAACGCTGGATGGGAGAACCCTCTCCTTCATGCTGGAGAACCATATCTCGGACTATGTCAGCGGCAACACTCTGGAGGAGCTT
>JAHZEH010000020.1:3825-9231 GCA_019421925.1 Clostridia bacterium | reverse complement strand
GAAGCGATGGGCGTCAACGCTGAGAACTTCGCAGCCACTGTCGAGGACTACAACGCCCACGTCCAGTCCGGCGAGGCCGACTCCTTCGGCCGCACCCTGCTCCAGTATGAGCTCAAAACCGGACCCTTCTACGCCTTTACCCGCGCTCCCTCGGCCCACCACACCATGGGCGGCGTGCGCATCAACACCTCCGCCGAGGTGCTGGACGCCAGCGGGAACCCCATCCCCGGCCTGTATGCCGCGGGAGAAGTGACGGGCGGCATCCACGGCGGCAACCGCCTGGGCGGCAACGCCATTGTGGATTTCGTGGTCTACGGCAGGATTGCCGGGACCGGCGCCGCCACAAGATAAATCCAAACCCATACGCAAAAGGGGCGGCTCAAAGCCGCCCCTTTTCTGTTCCCCTCTCCCCCTCCCCCGGAGCTTCCCCGCCCCCGGAAAAGAGATTCTCCAACAGCGCCGCCTGCCGCCGCACGGCCTCGTCGTCCCCCAGGGGGACGCCCCGCTTATAGGCGTTCAGGGCCAGCCGGTTCAGCTTGCGCCGCTCCTTTTTCAGCTGCTCCGCCCCCAGCCCGTCGAGAAGGCGCTTGACAGCCTCCTGATTGTCCTCCGAGAGGGCGCTGTATAATTCGTGGAACGCATTATTTTCCAATTCTCCCACCCCGATTAGCCCTTTATTAGAATTTTTATGCTATTTATTAGCAATATATCATTCTCTATGCGCTATGTCAATCCTGTTCAAAAAGATTCCATTGACGCATATTTTGAACATGATGTAATATGAATTGTAAATGAGGTAGGTGAAATAATGAGTACTTTAGGCGAGCGAGTGCGCTTAGTGCGCAAGCAAGAGAAACTTTCTCAAGAAAGTTTCGGAGAAAAGATTGGCTGCACCAGAGGAACCATCGGCAAAATTGAAACGGATATGGTGGCCGTCAACGACGCGCGAATCAAACTCATCTGCGAGACCTTCGGCATCAGCCGCAGATGGCTGGAGCGGGGTGAGGGCAAGATGCGTACAGCTGAGTCGGTGGACGATCAGCAGATGGAGAAGAACGTGCGCATCTTCCAGTCCCTCCCGCCCTCCTACCGCAAAGTCATTCTCGCCACCATGGAGGCCATGCTGGAGGTCCAGCGGGAAAACGAGCAGGACGGCCCGGAGGAATAGAGGACGCCTGTCCGCTGAGGTTTTTGCCATTCCCTGAAACTTCTATCAAAAACCCACCCAGAGCCTGCCGAAAGCCCCCGGGATTGTCAAGGGAAGTCCCTGACAATTAATCCGGCTCCGGCGGCCTGAACCCCGGAACGGGAGAAAACCCTCAGGGTTTGCCTTATTTTCCGCGTTTCCCGCCGGGAGCCCACAGGGCGGGAGGGAAATGCTGTCCCCTAAAAAAAGCGGCATACGCCGCTTTTTTGGCACTCCGGACGTCCTGCGGGCAGCGGGGCGTCTTTTTGTTTTCCGTCAAAACATGACATACTGTTGTCGCGGCGCTGTGGTATGATATCCTCAGAATTTTCTTCTGGGAGGCGCCGTCTTGAAGATCGACCGTCTCATTGGCATCCTGTGCCTCCTGCTCCAGCAGGGGAAAGTCACCGTGCCGGCTCTGGCCGAGCGCTTTGAAGTGTCCTGCCGTACCATCCACCGGGACATCGCCGGTCTCTGCCAGGCGGGCATCCCCCTGGTCACCGCCCAGGGCAAGGGGGGCGGCGTCTCCATCCTGGAGGGATATACCATCGAGCGGGGCCTCCTGTCGGGCGGGGAGCTCCAGTCCATCCTGACCGGGCTCAAGAGCCTGGACAGCGTGTCCGGCGGCAACCGGTACCAGCAGCTCATGGACAAGCTCTCCCCCGGGGACGGAGAGGACAGCCCCATCCTCATCGACCTCGCCTCCTACAGCAGGGCCTCCATCGCCCCCAAAATCGAGCGGGTACGGCAGGCCATTCTCGCCCGCCAGCTGCTCCAATTCGACTACTACGGCCCCACGGGGGAGGGCCCCCGCACCATCGAGCCCTATCTCCTGGTTTTTCAGTGGTCGGCCTGGTATGTGTGGGGATTCTGCCTGGACCGGCAGGATTTCCGGCTCTTCAAGCTCAACCGCCTCCTGCGCCCGGTCCTCCTGCCCCGGGGATTTGTCCCCCGGGAGCACCCCCCATACCGCGTGGAACAGGCCGAGGCCTTTCCCACCCGCTTCGAGGTGCTCGCCCTGTTTGAGCGCGGCATGCGTTGGCGGCTGATCGAGGAGTACGGGGCGGACAGCTTTGTGGAGCGGAAGGACGGGAAGCTCCTCTTCCGCTTCGGCTTTACAGACGAGGACCACACGCTGCGCTGGCTGCTCACCTTTGGGGATCAGGTAGTTCTGCTGGAGCCCAAGGAGCTCCGTCCCAGGCTTCAAGCCCTGGCAGGGCGGGTTTATGCGCTTTACAACAACCCGGAATAGAGGAAAGGAGCAAAAAACATGGCCTCATCCCTGGAATTTGTGCAGTTTGTCGCCGGTCAGCTCCAGGACGCGGGCGACATCACCTACAGGAAGATGTTTGGGGAATACGGCCTGTACTGCGGCGGTAAATTCTTTGCCACCGTGGAGGACGACGCCTTCTATGTCAAAATCACTGAGGCCGGACAGGCTTTTCTGCAAAACCCGGTGATCGCCTCCCCCCATGAGGGAGCGCGTTATTTCCTCATCGAGAATCTGGACGACCGGGCGTTTTTGAGGGAGCTCACAGAGCGCACCTGCTCCCAGCTGCCCCTGCCCAAACCCAGAACCCCAAAAAAGAGAGGGGCCTCTCCAAAAAAGGCCCCGAAGGAGTGATGTCATGCCGGCAATGGAAAAACTGGATTACAAAAAGCGGGATCGGGACCTCTATCTGCCGGGGCGAAGCCCGGTTCTGGTAGACGTGCCCGCCATGAACTTCTTGATGGTGGACGGCCGGGGGGCGCCCGAGGGCAGCGCCTATCAGGAGGCCCTCTCCATCCTCTATGCCCTCTCCTTCACCGTCAAGATGAGCAAACTCTCCCCCGTCCGGCCCGAGGGCTATTTTGAGTATGTGGTCCCCCCTCTGGAGGGGCTGTGGTGGGAGGAGGGGGGTGGAAGCGTCATGGATACCTCCCGGGAGGAGTGGCGCTGGACGGCCATGATCCGCCAGCCCGAATTTGTGACGCCCGAGGTCTTCGCCTGGGCGGCCGGAATCTGCCAGGCCAAGAAGCCCGGTCTGGACCTCTCACGCGCCCGCTTTGAGACCTTTGAGGAGGGACGCTGCGTGCAGGTGCTCCATGTTGGCCCCTATGCAGCAGAAAAGCCCTCCTTCGAGAAGATGGAGCGCTTTGTGGAGGAGCAGGGCCTGCGCCGCCGTCCGGACAGGCAGGGGCGGCATCATGAGATCTATCTCTCCAATCCCCAGAAGAGCGCGCCCGAGCGGCTGAAAACCATCCTGCGCCTGGAACTGGAGGGCTGAGCCCCGATCCTGTTCTATATCTGCTCCCAGGGGGAGGCTTTTGCGCCTCCCCCTGTTCTCATGTTAAATCCACCCCCGGTGGACAGAGGTAATTGCGGTTTCAGGGCGCGGGCACGCATCCCCGGGGGAGTTTCAGGACAAATACCCGCTGCGCGGAAAGCGGCCAAATCAGCCCTCTGGAGCGTATTGCCCCTCATCCGCTGAAGGCAACCTGGTTTTTGCCCCTCTGCTTGGCCTGGTACATGGCCCTGTCCGCGGCGCTGAACAGTTCGGCATAGGTGGCGCCCTCCCTGGGGCAGCTTGAAATGCCGATGCTGGCCGAGACGCACTCCCCGCCGCCCGTCCTGAGGGCGGTAATCTTATGCAGAATCAGCTCCGCTTTAAGGGAAGCGATATCCGGGTTGCAGGTGTCGGGCATGAAGGCCACAAACTCGTCGCCCCCCACCCGTCCCACCGGGTCGTGCTCGCGGAAGGAACCCCTGAGAATCTCCCCCAGCTCGCCCAGCAGCTTGTCGCCCTCGCCATGGCCAAAGCTGTCGTTGACGGATTTGAAGTTGTCGATGTCCATCATGAAGAGAAAGCCCTCCTGTTCCGCCCGGAGCAGCTCATCCACCCCGCTCTGCAGGCTCTCCCGGTTGAGCAGGCCGGTCAGGGCATCCGTGGTGGATCTCTCCAGCAGATCGAGCTCCTTTTTCTTCATCTCATCTATGTCCGCCAGCTTGCCCACCAGCATGTCCACCCCATCCCGCCCCCCGATGGGCTGCACGCGGCACTTACACCAGATGAGCGAGCCGTCCTTCCTCCGGAGCCGCACCTCCAGGGACTGGGGTTGGCCGCTCTCCCTTGCTCTCTCGAACATCTCCATCACAGGCTCCACGTCCTCCTCGCACATAGTCTGAAACCTGTGCCGGTGGAAATTGTCGACGCGCAGGGCCTGCAGCGGAAGCAGGTGGGCGGCGTTGGATGTGAAACGAAGGGAGTCGGTCTTGTAGACATATTCAAAGAGCACCGTGTCGGCGAATTGGGACAGGGCGTCATAGCGCGCCTGATCCAGCTCAATTCTCCTCCTCTGCCTGCTGAACGCCCAGATCGTGCCGCCGCCGAGGAGCGCGGTCAACAGGATAAGCACGGCGCTGGCCAGCATTGTGCTGCGCAGGACTTTTCGGGAGACGTCCTCCATCGCCGTGGTCCTGTCAAAACGCACCAGGCTCCAGTCCTTATAGCCCAGGGTGGTCGAGGAGACAAAGCCCCTCTTCCCTCCGGCGCCGCTGTTAAAAGCCAGCGTGACATTCAGATCCGAGACAAAGGAGGCTCTCAGCCCCTCCACAGTCTCCTCCTCGGTTCCCTCCGCCTGGAGGGCCTCCAGCAGGTTGACCCCTTCCCAGGGCTCATTCTCCAGGTCACAGTAGACGATATCGCCCGCCTGATCCACGATGCACTGGGCGGAGACCTCGTTCAGCCCGCCCTGCTGGGCCTCCTGCATAAGGATGGAGACGCCCAGCACGCAGCGCAGCGCGCCGATGACCTGTCCATCCTGTGTGACCGGCTCCCCCAGGGCAAAGCAGTAGCCCCCTATCCGGTTGGAGTATCCGATGTCGGAAAACACGCTCTTGCCGGCGAGCAGGTCCTCATAGGCCTGCCAGTCCCCGGCGGACGCATTCGGGCTGGTCACATTTTCATAGATCTTCTCCATGCTGGCGTAGACGATGGGCTTGTCCTCCTAGTCTGTCAGGGACTGGATATAGAAGGAGAACTCCTCGCTCTGGGGATCGAGGTCCATAGCGCCCAGCAGATTGGCCGCTGCCCGAAGCCTGCCCTGCAGCTTGGCCAGCTCCGTCTGGGCCTTTTGGCTCTGGCCCATGGCATAGGAGGTGAGCAGCTCCCTCTCCATAAATTGGAACTCCCCGCTCAGTCTGTTCTGATAAAACGGGAAGGTCAGGCCGATCGCCCCCA
>JAHZEH010000020.1:0-3815 GCA_019421925.1 Clostridia bacterium | reverse complement strand
CATGTTCCCTTCCCTTCAATCCAGGCGATATATTCCCGCACGGGCAGCGGCTTGGAAACAACAAACCCCTGGACATAATCGCATCCCAGTTCGCGCAGCTCCTCCACCTGGGCCTCGTCCTCAATCCCCTCGGCTACAGTGCTCATATGGAGCTGCCTGGCCAGGCTGAGGATGGCCGCGAGGACGATCCGCTGCCGCTCCGGCTCTCCCTTGGGCGCAAAGAACAGCCGGTCGAGCTTGAGCACGTCAACCTTCAGGCTCTGAATCACATTAAGGGAGGACTGCCCTGTTCCGAAGTCGTCCATGGCGCAGACAAAGCCCTCCGCATGCAGCCTGTCGAGTACGCTGCGGAACAGCTCATAGTCCTGTACCGCAATGCTCTCGGTGAATTCCAGCTCAATTTCACCGTCCTCAACCCCGTGCTCCCGCTTGATCCGGCAACAGTAGTCCTCAAAGCCGGCCTGCCGCATGGTCAGAGGGGAGACGTTGACGGCGATGCACAGCGGAGGCAGTCCGTTCGCCCTCCAGAACTGCAGCAGCTCGCAGGCCTTGCGCATAACATAGTAGTCAAGGTCAACAATGCTCCCGTTTCTCTCAAACAGGCCGATAAACTCGTCGGGAAGGGCATACATCCTCCCGTCCCGCCACCAGCGGACAAGCGCCTCCGCCCGCAGGCGCTCCCCTGCCCGCCTGCTTCCCAGGAGGACCTGGGGCTGCAGGTATATCTGGAACTCATCCCTCTTCAGAGAGTCCTGCATCTCGCTCTCGAGAAGCATCTCACGAAGGATATTTTCCCGCAGCGCCTTGCTGTAAAAGCCGATCTGGCTGCCGGGCAGTTCTTTGACGCTCTTCTGGGCCATATTCGCCCGGTTGAGCATCTCGTCAAGGCCCAGCCGGTCCCCGGCGCTCTCCATAAGATACACTCCGGACACCAGCTCCGGACGGAAAAATTTTTCCTTCAGCTCAGGGAATTCCGCCAGGGCGTTCGCCGCGCCGGCAAACCGCTCCTTCAGCTCCGAGACACTGTCATACCAGCGCAGAGAGCTGAGATTATCGGCTGAAATCCGGCAGAACGCCTCCCCGGGGCGGGTATCCGCAGCCACATAATTCATCCAGTATCGGAGCAGGCGGTTGCCCACGTCAAAACCAAAGACGTCGTTGACATATTTGAATTTTTTGAGGTCGCAGTACCAGAGGGAGTATTTGCGCTCAGGGTTGTTGCGCAAAATGCGCTCCACCCGCTGTTTGAACCCCTCAAAGTTGAGACAGCCGGTCAGGGAATCATAGAACAGGGCCTTCTCCTTCTCCTGATGAAGCTCCTCCCTCTGAATCTGGCCGGAGAGATAGTCTGCCACGGCTCTCAGTACAGCCAGATCACCCTGATGGACCCGGACATTGCAGAGGCAGAACAGGCCAGCCGCCCGCTCCCCAATAAAAATGGGTGTGGCGCAGAAGGAGAATATGCCCCTCTCCTTGAGATACCGGTATACCTCCCGGTTCTCCCCGGCAATATCCTCCACATCCCGGAGAATCACCTGCCTGTGTCCCTGGCGCTGAATCCTCCCTTTCCATCGCTCCATGGCGTCTCTGGAGGGTTCTTCCTCAAAAAGAACAGGCCTGTCTGGCCCTGCGTTCCAGACTGTATTGGGCAGCAGCCCGTCATAACAGTACACATAGCCGCTGTCCGCCCCGAAAAATCCCCCCGTTCGCTCCAGTGCGAACAGAAACGCCTCCCGCAGGCCCAGCTCCGCACTCAGGGGCTGTATACAGCTCGCCAGGAGGTTCTGGCACTGCATGCTGTTCTGGATGACCGAGTCAATCCGCTCCGGGTCGGATACGTCCATGGCCAGCTCCATGCGGACCGGCCTCCCGTTCCACTCGATCAGCTTGTCGCGCAGGAAGTACTCCGCGCCCATTCTCTGGTTGCGGTGCCTCCAGATATAATACTGATCCTTGACCGGGAGATGATTGTTACAAAAGGGACAGGGCTCGGTACGGCCCTGCAGCATCTCGTAGCAGCGGCAGCCCAGCCCCTCCATATTGATATAGGAGCGCTTTCCTCCCCGCGTCAGGCTGAGAAAGTACAGCTCATAGGTCTGTATGTCGCTCAAATAGAGGATGTCCTTTGGAGATTCCAGCATCAGCAGCTCGCTGAATTCGGGCGAACAGTTCTCCATCAGCCAGGAGACAATCCTCTCATAGTTCGGGCGATCCTCCATGCTGACTCCTCCTGCGCCATCCAACTGGTTTTGAAAACTCATCGGTCACAAAATATGTTTTTCATATTTTTTCCATCTCAAATCCGAGACCCCATTTACAAGCGTAAACATAACATATTTTGTCAGATAAATCAATCTGTTCCAGAAAGAAAACAGGGGCGTCCACCTCCTGTGGACGCCCCTGTTTTCATGCGCTCTCAATGGGCGGCCTGCTCCCGTCCATCCCGCCCCATGGCCTTCCCCTCCGCCTCCGCGCGGCATATCCTGCGGAACTCGCTGGGGATCATGCCCACCCGCTTTTTAAAAACGCAGCCGAAGTACTCCACATCCCGGTATCCCAGGCACCGGGCGATCTGGTTGATGCGTTTGCCGCCCAGGCGCAGCAGCATTTTAGCCCGCTCCATACGGGCAAAAGTCAAAAAGCTGATAAATGATACGCCCACCTCGGAGCTGAAAATATAGCTCAGATAGGATTTGTTGACATAAAACTTGCGCGCAGCCTCAGCCAGGCTCATAACAGGGTCCTCCACGTTCTCCAAAATATAGCGGCAAACGCCCCCCGTCAGCTCGCCCGCGGAGCGGGGAACGCAGAAACGCCGGATCTCCTCCCGGACAGCGCATAGCCGCGCCGCCGCCATGATCCGATACTCCCCCGTACTGCGCGCTCCGCAGATTTCAGCGCCATACAGCCCAGGCAGGTCCAGATACAGGGACAGCCAGGGCATAGCCCTGCCCAGCTCGCAGACAAACACTTGCAGTACCATATGGAGATTGCTCTGCATCAGGGGGAGGTCGCGCAACGAAACCGTCTCCATATGCTCCAGAAAGACCTGGAACCGTTCCTGGGGCCTCTCATCCCCCTCGTCTATGCTCTGAAGCATCATTTCGCACAGCATCCCCCCCTCCCGGTCCAGATGAACCAGGCTACGGCGGGTCTCGTCGAGATAGCTCTTGACCCGCAGCAGCAGACGGCTCAGGCCTGCGCCGGGCCGGAGCTCGGGCAGGATGTCAAAAGCCCCCATCATGAGCGCCCGCTCCATATCCTCCGGCTCAAACGTCCCCACCAGCACCACACAGGAACATTTTCTTGTATCCCTGATCTCCCGGAGCCAGGCGAAACTTCCCCCCGCCGGGCCGGCTGCAACAAATGCCAGATCCCCATACCGCGCGCACAGGCACTGATCCAGCTCCTCAACAGGCAGAACTTCCCCCTGTGTTCGGAACCCGCTGCACCGCAGCGTCTCCCGGCAATCCCCCCAGTTTTTTTCATCCTCTCTGTCCCTTCCAAACATGCAGGCTGAATACATGATTGTCTCCTCCTCTCCGGGCCCTTTACGCCCCCACGCTTGTGCAAACGGTCCTGCCGCCATTGAACACCGAGGTTTTGCGGCCGGTCCTCCCGCGGCAAGCCCCGGCAGTCCGGCGCAGCCGCATCATTTTTAAATTCTCCTCCAAAATGCACAGAAGGGGCCTGAAAATTCTTTCAGACCCCTTTGTCGAAAAAATAGGAAGTTCTTTTCGCACCTTTCCCTAGCCTGAACAAGGAAGAGAACGGAGGAATCCTGGTCGGATTCCGACAGACGATGACGCTGCTGC
>JAHZEH010000002.1:32745-35949 GCA_019421925.1 Clostridia bacterium | reverse complement strand
GATCCATGGTGATGCACTCGGAGAGCTGCTTGCGGTTCTGCTCGCCCACCACATAACTGCGCTTGAGGCCGAGCTGATTGAAGCCCTCGCTGACGAATTCCTCCGCCGTGAGGGCGCAGGCGTCGTGGGCATTGACCGGCCGGGTGGGCTTGCGTTCCACAATGGGACCGGCGGCCAGCATAAGGATATGCGCGCCGCAGTCCCGCAGCTCATAGGCCACGCCCTCGGTCAGGGACATCATATAGGCCTTATGGGCGGCGTAGACGGAGCAGTTGGGCTGACCTGTCCACCCGGCCAGAGCGCCGATGGTTACGAAGGCGCCCCTGCCACGCTGGCAGAAGAGGCCGGCGAAGTGGTGCAGCAGGCGGGTGAAAGAGCGGACATTGACCTGTAGCATGTCCTCAAAGTCCGCGTAGGGGGTCTGAACAAAGGGCCCCTCGCAGCATTCGCTGGCCACATAGCACACCAGGCCGATCTCCAGGTCTGCGGTGTCGAGCAGCAGGCGGCCCGCGGTATCCGGGAGGGCCAGGTCGTATTCCATGACCATGGCCCCATGGCCGGAGTCGCTTTTGATGAACTCCGCCAGTTCGTGCAGCTTGTCCTCCCGGCGGCCAACGAGAATAATATCCATTCCCCGGTGGGCAAGTTCGATAGCGCCCGCCCGGCCGATCCCCTCGGTTGCGCCCAGCACAAGGGCCCACTGGCCGTATTTCTCTTTGTAGCTTTGCATATTGACTCCTCCTGTATTGGTTAATTCAGCATAAAAGGCGTTTGCCTGTAGTTTCCCACAGGGCCCGCGTTTTATCCTGCAATCCGTCTAAGGGAGGGATGAAAAAAGCGGCGCGTCAGCGAAAAGGCCAACCGTTTGCAGACATAAGATTGCAAAAGCCGCCGGGCGCTGTTTGAAACAGGACCGGCGGCTTTTTATTTACCGGAAGACGGGCGGGGAGCGGCTAAAACCGTGAGCCCATTCAGCAGAGGAAGTTTTTGTGAAGCGCAGTTCCGCAGTCAGTTTTTGAGCGGTGGCTTTTAACTTTATCATTGCCCGGCTCCCTGAGCTCTTCGAACACATCCTAAAATAATTGCCTTGTCCAGGATATCTTCCATGTTGATGGTGGAAAGGGTATAGATGCTCAGCGGGCCGGGATTCCGGCGAGGGAGGAGTTCAGGGTGAGGAAAGCCTGCCGGCTGTCCTCTCGGGCCAGCGTGTGGGACGGGAGCCGGGCAGCGGGACGGACAGGGGGAGAGCCTCCCACCTGCCCTGCCCAGGAGGGGGATCTTGCGGCTCGGTCCGCACCGCTGGAGCCGGCGGGCTGACGGGCCATAAACTCCTGGGGATGGGCTTTGAGAACTGCCCCCTGCTCGTTGGCTACAGGGGCTTACGGGCAGGATCGCCGGGTTTGCGGGGATAGGCCCGGGGCGTATTGGCCGTCTTTTGCAGGCAGGCCAGGGCGCGTTCCCCCCAGGGGAGCTGATAGGTTTTGACCTCCGTCACCCTGGCGCACAGTGTTTTGAGGGCGCGGGAGGACTGCTCCAGCTCCTCGTGGACGGCGGGGCCCTTGTAGCAGAGGGCGCGGCCGCCCGGCTTGCAGAAGGGGAGCGTCAGCTCCAAGAGCACGGAGGCGGGAGCAACCGCCCGGGAGAGCACCACGTCGAAGCTGTCCCGTAGCTCCGGCTTGCGGGCTCCCTCCTCGGCGCGGGCATGGACGCAGCGGGCGGTAAGCCCGGCGGCAATGCAGACGGCCTCCAGGAATTTGAGCCGTTTGGTGAGGGAGTCGAGCAGAACCATGCGCAGATCGGGACGCATGATGAGCAGCGGTATGCCGGGGAAGCCCGCACCCGTGCCCACGTCGATGCAGCTGGCCCCCAGGGGGAGGAGCCCCTTCTCGCAGAGGGGCAGGAGGGAGTCGGCAAAGTGCTTTTGGGCCACCTCTGCAGGGTCGGTGATGCCCGTCAGATTCATGCGGGTATTCCAGTCCACCAGCATCTCATAGTAGGTGGAAAATTTTTCTGCCTGCTCCTGCGTGATGGTCAGCCCCAGGGGGGAGAGCGCCTCCTCCAGGGCCAGGCGGAGCGGTTCATGCATGGGCTTGTTCCTCCTCCCGGCGCAGTTTTTCCAAATAGACCAGCAGCACTGCAATATCGGCGGGGGAGACTCCGGAAATGCGGGAGGCCTGACCGATATTTACGGGCCTGCGGTCGTTGAGCTTCTGGCGCGCCTCGATGCGCAGGCCGGTGATGGACAGATAGTCCATATCCTGGGGGAGGAGCTTGCCCTCCAGACCCTTGAAATGGGCCACCTCCTCGGCCTGCTTGGCGATGTAGCCCTCGTAGCGCGCCTCGATCTCCACCTGCTCCGCCACCTCGGGCGGAAGTTCCTGAGGATCAGGATCGCAGGGGAGAAGGTCCGCGTAGCTCACAGAGGTCCGGCGCAGCAGATCGTAGAGCTTGACGCCGCTCTGGGGGGCGGCCTCACCCTTGCCCTCCAGCATGCGGACCATGGCGGGGCGGAGGGGATTGACAGTTTTGAGGCGGGCCATCTCCCGCTCCAGGGCTTCTCTCTTGCGCAGCATCCTCTCATACCGCTCCTGCGTTACCAGCCCGGCCTCAAAGCCCTTCCCGGTCAAGCGCAGGTCGGCATTGTCCTGGCGCAGCAGCAGGCGGTACTCCGCCCGGCTGGTCATCATGCGGTAGGGCTCGTTTGTGCCCTTGGTGACCAGGTCGTCGATGAGCACGCCGATATAGCCTTCGCTGCGGTCCAGAATCAGGGGGGGCTGGCCCCGCAGGAAGAGGCTGGCGTAGAGGCCCCCCACGAGACCCTCAGCGGCGACCCCCTCATAACCGCTGGTGCCGTAGATCTGCCCCGCGAAGAAAAGCCCGGCGATCTCCTTGGACTGGAGGCTGAGCTGGAGGGTGGTGGAGTCTATGCAGTCGTATTCAATGGCGTAGGCCGAGCGCATAATCTGGGCGTGCTCCATGCCGGCGATGGTGTGAATCATGGCGAGCTGCACATCCTCGGGCAGGGAGGTGGAAAGACCCTGCACATACATCTCATGGGTGGAGAGGCCCTCGGGCTCGATGAAGAGCTGGTGCTTCTCCCGGCCGGCAAAGCGCACCACCTTATCCTCGATGGAGGGGCAGTAGCGGGGACCCGTGCCCTTGATGACGCCTGAGTACAGGGGCGCCCGGTGGAGGTTGGCATGG
>JAHZEH010000002.1:16314-32735 GCA_019421925.1 Clostridia bacterium | reverse complement strand
GGTGTAAGTCAGGTAGCAGGGAACCTGCTCCCTGTGGATGGGGCCGCTCAGGAAGGAGAAGGGGACGATGCGCTCGTCCCCGTACTGGGGGACCATCCTGGAGAAATCCAGGGACAGCTTATTGACCCGGGTGGGGGTGCCCGTCTTGAAGCGGCGCAGACCGATGCCCAAATCGTTCAAGGCGGCGGAGAGGGAATTCGCCGGCCAGAGCCCCGAGGGACCCTGGCTGAAGGTGGCCTCCCCGATAATGACGCGGGATTTGAGATAGACCCCGGTGGCCAATATGACGGCGCGCACCTGATAGCGGGCTCCGGTGGCTGTGACGACGGCGCTGACCCGGCCGTTCGTCTCTTCGATGCGCACGCACTCGCCCTGGCGGAGGTGGAGGTTTTCCTGAGTCTCCAGGGCCCATTTCATGCGTTCGTGGTAACGGCGCTTGTCGGCCTGAGCCCGCAGGCTGTGGACGGCGGGCCCTTTACCGGTGTTGAGCATCTTAATCTGGATGAAGCTGTCGTCCGCCGCCCTGCCCATCTCGCCGCCCAGGGCGTCCAGCTCCCGCACCAGGTGGCCCTTGCTGGTGCCGCCGATGGCGGGGTTGCAGGCCATAAGGGCCACGCTGTCGAGGTTCATGGTCAGGCACAGGGTGGAAAAGCCCGTGCGGGCGCAGGCCAGAGCGGCCTCGCAGCCCGCGTGGCCCGCGCCGATGACGGCCACATCGTAAAAACCGGCTTCATAAATCTGCATAGGGAAACTGCCTCTTTCCAAAGATAGAATCAAAGGGGGAATGAACGATGTACGGCGCTATGAAACGCGCAGTGGATCTGGTGGGGGCGCTGGCCCTTCTCCTGGTCAGCGCGCCTTTTTTGCTGCTCCTCTGCCTGGCGATCTGCCTGGATTCGCCAGGCCCGGCGATTTTTGCCCAGTGGCGCGTGGGGAGGGGGCACAAGCTCTTCCGTATGTATAAGCTGCGCACAATGATACCCGGTGCGCAGAAGGACGCCAGGGATATTGTTGAAGAGGAGGAGATCTTTGCCCAGCGCAGAGACGACCCGCGGGTGACGCGGGTGGGAAGAGTGCTGCGGAAGCTGTCTCTGGACGAGCTGCCCCAACTGCTCAATGTGCTCAAGGGGGAGATGTCTTTTGTAGGGCCCAGGCCCTTTGTTCTGCCTGAGAGCAACCGCCTGCCCGTCGCCGCGCTGCACAGGCTGGACGTGCGCCCCGGCATCACGGGATACGCCCAGGCGGAGGGCCGGAGCGATGCGGACGCCGTGGAGCGGCTGGCCAGGGACCTGTATTACGTGGGGCACATGGACTGGTGGCTGGATCTGCGCATCCTCTGGCGGACGTTCTCCACAGTATTTCACTCCGAGGGGAGCTGCTAGTCCATGTGGTAGATGCGGCGCATTTCCGAGGTGTATTCGCCGTCCTCCCCGCGTACGATGAGGGAAGGCAGCCAGGTGCAGCCGGGCCCGCCGCCCTTGACCCCCTCGACCAGGACAAGGTTGGGGGGGCGGTCCCTGTCCGGCTGGACGGCCCTGATACGCTTGGGTTCCAGTTTGTACTGCCGCAGCAGGGCGATGAGGTCCACCGCCCGGGTGCTCTGATGGATAAAGGCGGCCCGTCCCCCATGCTTCAGCAGGGCGGCTGCCGCCGCAATGCAGTCCTCCAGGGTGCAGCGGACCTCGTGGCGGGCGATGCGCTTGGCCTCCGAGAGGGAGTGCAGGGAGGCCCCGGCTCTGCCATAGGGCGGATTGCAGGTTACGCTGTCTGCAAAGTCCCGACCCAGGCGGGCGGGGGCCTCCTTGAGGTCCAGCGTATGGATGGAGATGAGCCCCTCCAGGCCGTTAAGGGCGACGGAGCGCCGGGCCATGTCCGCAACCTGGGGCTGGATCTCGACGCCCTCGATACGGCGGGCCTCTGTGCGGGCGCTGAGCAGCAGCGGAATGATACCGCTGCCCGTGCACAGATCGACCGCCTGGCCGCCCGCTCTGATCTGAACAAAGCTGGCGAGCAGCACGGCGTCCATGCCGAAGCAGAATTCCGCCGGATTCTGGATGATGCGCAGGCCGCTGTTTTGGAGATCGTCCACCCGCTCTTCCCCTTTGAGACAAACATCTTGGGACATGCCTGACTTCCTCGCTCATGATAAAAGTTTCTGTTTTAGTGTAACCCATGTGGCCGGCGTTTGCAAAATATTTTGCGCGGGGATGCACGCCCGGCACCCTTTCCTCATATGTTTTTAGATAGACAGGAGGGATGTTTATGGCAAATATGATTGCATTACGGCCTTTGGAGCGGGGCGTATCCGGTCTGGTGCGCACCCGGGGACAGAGCGCCCTCTTTTCCGCGGGCGGTCTCAGAGGCGGTCAGGCCTGTGTTCTGCTGGAGAATGGGGAGGTGCTTGTCGAGCCTCTGCGTTTCTGCTGCACAGGGCTGCAGGGCAGCATTCAGTGGCAGGGCAATGCCCGGATGGCCGGAGCCGCGGTCAGCAGCGGCGGACGGATTGTCCTGGCGGCAGCGACGGGAAGGCTTAGCCTGGACCAGGTTTGCCGCCGCATCCAGGAGGGCATGCGCGTGCGCGGGCTGGAGGAGTTTCCTCCGGAGGAGATTTCGGGCAGAGAGGCGCGGGCTCCCGGGGCAGAGGACGGATGGCCGGAGGCGCGGGAGCTGCATCGCCCGCGGGAGACCGGGAAGGCGGCGGTCGCCTTCAAGCCTCAGGCGGAATACAAGCCGGTTATGGTAAATACCAGGGCCCAGGAGGCGGAGGCGCAGGAGCCCCGCCGGGACAGCGAAACGCCCCCTCCCGTGGAGCAGGCGGAAGAGAGGAGGACGGCCCCCCGCATTGTGGAGCTGGAAGAGGAACCTGAATACCGGGAGATCAATGTCTTCCCCATCCAGATGCCGGCCCCTGAAGCGGACGGAGAACGGGAAATAGAGATGGAGCCGGAGTCTGTGGAGGAACTCCTGGAGGAGGCCCGCATGGAGGAGGAGCAATTGATTGCAGGCGTGGCAGAGGCGGAGCTGGAGAGCAGAGGCCTGGATCCAGCCGTAGAGGAGGACGCGGAGCCCTACGATCACCACAGCGCGGTCCAGGGCCTGGAGGGGCCCTATGACAGGTTGGCGGCCGTGGCCGAGCTCGACACTATGGAGTCCGATTTCATTCAGCATATGCCGCCGCCCATGCCGGTGAATATGGAGTGGATGGGCGGGATGCGCCAGGAGGAGGTCCAGCCGGAAAAGGAGCTTCCCCAGGAGGCAGAAAAGGAGGCTGAACAGCCGGAGGAGAAACCGCTCTGCGCCAAAGAGGCGGAGCTCAATCCTGAGAAGCGGGAGGCTTTTTTGCGCGAGGAGGCTCAGAGGCAGAGGGAGAGGCATCAGGAGGCTGAATTACATAATCCGAAGGTTGGCGGCCGGGCCGAACCGCAATTGAGTCCGGAGATACCCGGGGACGGCGAGCCGGGTGAAAGCTGCCCCTTCTGCGAAGGGAGAGAACGCCAGGAGAATGCCGCAGCTCTGGCCGGCCTGATGCAGGAGTTGGGCGGCGCCGTCCGACCTGATCCGGACGAACGGGAGAAATATGTCTTTCACCCCCAGGAGGCATGGGAGAGGGAGTACTACCGCAAAAGCCTGCGGGAGGGGGAAAACCACCACGAGCAGCTCGCCGCTTGCATACGCGGAAGGCCGGACGGGTTGTTTATCAATGCCTTTCCTCAGGAATACCCCAGGGTCGCCTGGCGGGTCTATCAGCAGCAGGGTGGGTCTCATTGCCTGCATGTTCATTATGATGGGCGGGAACTTTATGCGCTGCCCGGTCCCAGCGCGGCCTTCCCGCCGCCGGGAATCCCCGCAGGCTCCCGCTATGCCGTTGCCCGGAACCGGCAGGGGTACTGGATCTTTACAAAAGCAGGAATTAACTGAATTTTGAGTGAAGTTTATTGCAATTTATGATAAAAGAGAATAATATGATTGCGTACTACTTAAGCAAAAGGGAGGAACCGTTTTGATTTGGAGTCCGCGCAGATTATTCGTGTATTGTTATAAGCTTTATCAAAAGACTTTGTCTGCCCGCCTGGAGGAGCGGGGCGTTCCCATCAGCTACCCGCAGATCCTCGGCAATCTCTGGAAGGATGGACCGTGCAACCAGCGGAAGATGGCGCATCTGTGCCTGATGAAGCCTTCCAGCCTGACCAACGTGTTCCGTGATATGGAGGCGGAGGGGCTGATTGTCCGGGAGATGGGGGGAAAGCGCCGCGAGACCACCCTCTATATCACGGAGAAGGGGATTGAAATGTTCAAAGTCTCTCAGGCCGTGTTCGACGAGCTGGAGGAGGTCATGTACCGGGGCTTTTCCGATGAGGGGAAGGCCGTGTACGATGAACACACCATGCGGGTGATTAAAAATCTTATGGCAGAGGAACAACGAAGCGGACGGATTCATTTCAATGGGTTCATTCCAAAGAACGAAAAAAAGATCGTGCTCTGATAATTATGGAAAAAGGCCCCCGGGGGGGCCTTTTTTATTTGTTAAAGACGAGTTTGCGCCCTTAGCGGCGGATGGTCAGGCTGCCGTTGCTGGAGGTCTTGACGGTGCATTTGAGGGCGTCCGTGATATAGCTGAGGGGCACGTCCAGCTGCACATACTTGTTGTCCACCGGATAGGAGTTCTTGCCATAGAAGATATGGGTGTCAATGTTCTTGGCGGAGAAGATGGAGCAGTGCAGGTTCGAATCCAGGCGGTAGCTGTAGCCCAGAGCCTCCACGATGGAGCGCAGGGGTACCATGGTAACTTTGCCGTCCTTGTAGGGATGGCCGGAGACCTTCCTGCCGTTGACGGTGATGGAGGGGGAGGCCTTTTTGACGGAGACGTCGATGCGGCCGTCGTTGGCGATATTAACCTTGAAACCCAGCTTGAGCTCAATGAACTGCCACGGCACATACACGCGGTTGGCGGTGAACATGGCGGGGACGTCCAGCTTATAAGACTTGCCGTTGTACTTATAGGTGTCTTTGCCGATGCTGATGCGGTACTCCAGGCCGGTGGAGGGGCCGAAGACAGCGGTCCTGCTGCCATAGGCGTAATCCCACTTGGCGAAGGAGTCTACGATGGCGCGCAGAGGGAGCATCAGTGTGCGGCCCTGATAGAAGGGCTTGCTGCTCATGAGCGTGCCGTTGATGTAGAGCTTGCACAGGGAGGACTCCGCGGGATTGCTGACCTCAACCTCGGTCTGGCTACTGGCGGAGACAGCCATCTGGGCGATGGGGGCGACGGTGAGCGCACCGGCGAGAGCAAGGGCGCCCATGGAGCGAATGAATGCGTTGCGGGTCATGATGATACCATCCTTTCTGTGTTGCAGCGATGCAGGGAGGATGGCCTGAGCAATAAAATCCGAGCCTGACAAAAGGATATAAATGAGAGGGCTTCCAGCGTACGATGGGCTCGCCCACCCCCAAATCCATCCCGTTCAGGCTTTGGCTTGGGACAGATAGAAAAGGGGCTTTCATTAGAGAATGAGGCGGCTGTGGAGGGCACTTTTGGCCCTGAAAACGGCGGTTCGGATTTTATTGCTCAGGCCTCCCAATCATCTCTCTACTACATAGACAAACATGCATGGCCCGCGGTTTCAGGTAATATCTTCCAGTTATGGCCCCTTGGAGGCAAGCAGGATGGAGGAGGGGTCCAGAAACGCCCAATTTCCGGCAATTTCCACGCCCTCACATGGCAGCTCCATGGGGAGCTGGAAATAAATGGAAGGGTCGAAGTGGGCGAAACGGACGCCTCCCTCCACCTCCTGGCCGTTGTGCTTCAGGATGGGCAGCAGATTGAGCCTGCGTCCATGGGAGAGGAGCAGGTCGGCCCGGGTGAGCTGCACCTGGCAGGGCGACTCGCAGGGATCGAAGCGCAGAGCGGCGACGGGCCGCTCCAATAGAAAGGTGTGGGAAAAGGCCTCGCGGGATGCGGCGGGCAGGGAATACATTCTCTCCTCGGAGAAGGCGGCGGGCAGGGAGGGCGCATGGCGCAGAGTATCCCGGTCCGCAAAGTACAGCGTGGCCCGGTGGGGCAGGACGGAGTATACGTCGCTCTGTCCTCCGAGCTGAAAGAGGGTGGTCTGGTCGAAGCCCAGCTTGGCGAGTGCCTCGCGGCTGCGGGGATCGCCCAGGAGCCTGTACAGGCCGGAAAAGCCCCAGCTCTGAGCGGCCGGGGAAAGGGAGAGCGCAGCCCGGTAGGCGGCGAAGGCCCGCGCGATGGGGTCGCCTGTCAGCCCGAAGACGGCGCGGCAGTCCTCCTCTGAGAGGGAGAGGTATTCCTCCAGGATCAGGGGGAGCTCCAACTGGATGAGGGCCAGGGTATCCGCCTTTTTGCCCGAGGCGTTCCCTTCCCCCGGGAGAATCCGGAACTGGGTCAGACGCTCGGGCAGCATGCCCAGTTCATAGCGCCGGGCCAGCCGTACCCACATGTGCAGGTCGGGCAGTTTGCACAGCCGCTCGTCAAAGCGCAGGGTGTAGTCCTTACGGCGTGCCATAATCGTCGGATGGCACAGGCAGTTGCCCTCCCAGAAGAAGCGCCGCAGCCAGGCCTGGCGCGTCCGGGGGAGCTGGTCAAAGAGTCCGTAGTAAAAATGGCGGTCGTCCACATAAGGACGGCCAAAATCGTCAATAAGTTCCGCCCAGGTGAAACAAAAGGAAAGTTCTGGGTGGGAACGCAAAAAGAGCATCTGCCGTTCCAGCTTGTTGGGAAGGAAGCGGTCATCTGAGTTGAGCAGGCAGATATACTCCCCCCGGCAGGCGTCCAAAAGGGTGTTGATAGCGGCGCAGGCCCCGCGGTTCCTGGGCCAGGCGGTGAATCGGATGCGGGGATCGGAGAAGGCGCGCACCCGGTCCGGCGTCGAGTCCGTGGAGCCGTCGTCCAGAATGAGAAATTCAAAATTTGCAAAGGTCTGCTCCAGCACGCTGGAGACGGCCTCCCCCACAAAGGGGGCGTGGTTGTAGGTGGCCATGATGACGGAGATGACAGGTTTACCCATGGCTACCTCCTGCACTGCAGAACCATCGCCGCGATGGCATGGGCCTTCTCAGGGGACAGTGCACCGTAGAGTGGGAGGGCCAGGCACTCTTTTGCCGCGGCCCGGGCGTTGGGGAACTGGCCGGTGAAGCGCCAGGCGTAGGCGGGGTAATCGCAGGCGGCGGGGAAGAAGTAGCGCCGCGCGCCGACGCCAGCGCTCTGAAGCCTGGCATATACTGCGTCCCGGGAGAAGGGGGGGCGCAGGCGCAGGGCGAAATACTGGGCGTTGGGGGCGAAGATGATCTCAATGCCCTCCTGTCCGCCCAGTACGCCTGTATATACCTGGGCGATGGCCCGGCGGCGGGCACGCTCCTCCTCCACCAGGGGGAGCACGGAAAGACCCGCCGCGCAGTGGGCCTCGGACAGCTTGGCGTTGAACCCGGGGAGCAGCACGCTCTCTCCCCGCATGCCGAAATTGCGCAGGAGCTGGGCGTTTGCGTGGGCCTGGGTGATACGGGGAATCGCCACCGCACCCCCCTCGATGGTATGAAAGAGCTTGGTGGCGTGGAAGCTATAGGCCGTCGCGTCGCCGTATTGGGCGATGGGCAGACCCTCCTCCCGCCTGTCGAAGGCGTGGGCCCCGTCGTACACCACTTTGAGGCCATACTCCCGGGAGAGCGAGTCGAAGGAGGCCACGTCGCAGATCCTGCCAAACACATGCACCGGGAGAACGGCGCAGGTCGCTGGTGTGATGGCCTTTTCCGTCTCCAGTGGGGAGAGGCAGAGGGTCTCGTTGTCAATGTCGGCCAGCTTGGGGGTGAGCCCGGCCAATGAGATGGCCAGGATGGTGGCGGCAAAGGTGAAGGGGGTGGTGATGACCTCCCCGTTGGTCAGGCCCAGGGCGCGCAGGGCGAGAACGAGGGCAAGCGTGCCGTTGGAGACGAGGGTGAGGGGGGCCCCCAGCCGGCGGGCGAGAGCTGCCTCCAGCTCTTGGTGCAGGGGCCCCATATTGCTGAGCTGGCCGCTCTCCCAGCAGGGGCGAAAGAGGGCCTCAAACCGCTCAAAGGGAGGGGCCAGGGGTTGCACCAGCGGAATTTCAGGTCTGTTCATTGGATTTTCACCTCATTTTCCCAATTTGCCAGTCCGTAGAGCTTGGCTTCCGGCCGGCGCTGCATGGTAAACTGGGCGGCGCAGGCCACATGGTCGCAGAACTCCACCTGACCGGCGCTCATGTCCAGGGGTACGGAACAAACGGCGGCGATGTTGTGGCTGCCCTCGCCCAGGCGGAGGGTAAAGCTCCATTCCACCACATGAGTCTCGCCCTTTTTCCAGCCGCGGGGATTACAGCCCTCAACGGCGGTATCGCTGTAGATCACGTCCACCCCGGCGGCGCTTTGGATGTGGTAGCCCAGGCAGAGCTCAGGGAGGTCCTGGTGGCAGGCGATTTGCATGCGCAGCACGGCTTTCTGGGCGTACGAGGCGCTCTCAATCGGGCTGCCGCACTCGTCCAGCAGGGACACGGAGAGGAAGCGGGCGCGGCCATCGCCCAGACGGCTGGTATCCGCTTTCCTTTTCCAGGCGGCAAGGTCGGGGGCCAGCTCCTGGGCAGCCTCGCCCGAGGCGAAGGCCAGGGGCCGGACGGACTGGGGCTGTTCGGCCTCCACCTTGCGGGCGAAGTATTTGCGGGCGATCGCTTCGGTGTCCCCCAGGCCGTCCATCCGGCCCCGGTTGAGGAGCAGGCAGCGGGAACAGATACTCTTGACCGCTCCCAGATCGTGGCTGACAAAGACCAGCGTGGTGCCCCGCGCCAGCATCTCCCTCATGCGGCTGACACATTTGGCCTGGAAGAACAGGTCCCCAACGGAGAGCGCCTCGTCGACCAGCAGGATATCGGGCCGGGCGGCGGTGGCGCAGGCGAAGGCCAGGCGCACGAACATGCCGGAGGAGTACACTTTGACGGGGGCCTTGGCAAAATCCCCGATATCGGCGAATGAGAGAATGGCGGGGAGGGTCTCGTCGATCTCCGCCCTGGAAAACCCGGCGATGGTCAGGGAGAGCCGGGCATTTTCAATGCCGGTGTATTCGGGCTGAAACCCGGCGCCCAGCTCCAGGAGAGCGCCCACGCGCCCCTGAATCTGAAGGGAGCCGCTGGTGGGGGACGTCACTCCTGCCAGAAGTTTGAGCAGGGTGGATTTGCCCGCGCCGTTGACCCCCAGCACCCCCAGGGTCTCTCCCTCCTGAAGGGTGAAGGAGATATCCTTGAGGGCCTCAAAGCGGGGGATATCGGGAATGGGGCGCAGAGCGTCCCGGAGTTTTTGGGATGGGCGGGCGTAGAGCGGATAGCTTTTGCACAGATGGTCGGCGATAATGGCAGGCAATGGAGTACCTCCCTCTGAAAAGAATTTTTCCCAGTTATTGTGCGCCTTTTTTTCTGGTATGATACGGACAACGGGTGCGCTTCGCTTTATCGGGCAGGGAAAGAGAGGAGCGGAGAGGACCGGCCTGTTAGAATATGGAGTGAAAGCGAGGAAACGCATATGGAATGGCTGCAGAAGTTCAACTAGGCGCTGGACTGTGTGGAGGACAATCTGGAGGGGGAGATCGAGTATGAGACGGCGGCGCGCATCGCCTGCTGCTCCACCTTCCACTTTCAGCGGATGTTCTCCTATATTGCGGGCATCCCGCTGGGGGCGTACATCCGCCGCAGGCGCATGACAGCGGCGGCATTTGCGCTGCAAAGCGGGGAGGAGAGGATCGTGGATCTGGCCCTGCGCTATGGCTACGACTCACCGACCGCTTTCAACCGGGCCTTCCAGAGCGTCCATGGGACGCCGCCCTCCAGAGCCCGGGAGAAGGGTGTGAAACTCACGGCCTATCCACGCATCAGCTTTCGCATAACCGTCAAAGGAGAAGCAGAGATGAATTACAGAATTGAGAATTTGGAGGCTTTCCGCATTGTGGGCCTGAGCGCCCCTTTGCCCAAGGAAATTGAACAGAGCTTCCAGGTGGTGCCGGGACTGTGGCAGAGGGCGGCGGAGGAGGGCATAATAGAGAAGCTATGCCCCCTGATGGACGGACAGCCCGCCGGAATCCTGGGTGTGAGCGCCTGCATGGAGGAGGCATGGGCCTACTTCATTGCCGTGGCCAGCAACCAGCCGGCGGAGGGGACGGGCTTTGAGGAATACCAGGTGCCCGCCTGTACCTGGGCAGTCTTTCCGGGGGAAGGGCCCATGCCCGGAGGTATCCAGGAGCTTGAAAAAAGGATTGTTACGGAGTGGCTGCCCTGCTCGGGTTATGAATACGCCAATGCGCCGGATATCGAGGTATATCTGACGCCCGACCCCCGAAATGCCCGATTTGAGGTGTGGGTACCGGTGCGGAAGAAAGCGGATGATAAGCAGGGCGGGACATTTTGAGAAAACTTTTCCCTGCTCTCCGATATCACTGAAAGAAGGGGGCTTCCCGAAAAATCGGGAAGCCCCCTTCTTTCATGCTTTGCCTTCATGAATAATGGGAATTTACGGCGGGCTTGCGGAGGCGAATCCCCGCAAACCGGCTATTGTGCTGCGATCTGGCTGGCGACCAGTTCGCCGCAGACATAGCCGGAGGTATAAGCCCAGCCCTGAGCCGCGCCGCCATAGGTCACATAGGCTTTTTTCTCGCTGTAGAGCACACCGGAGCAGTCGGTGCCGACAGCGTAGAGGCCGGAAATGGGGGTTACGCCATCCGCTTTCAGGACCTGGAGCTGCTCGTTTACATCGAGAGCGCCGCAGGTGCTGTAGCAGTGGGCCGCGCCGGTCACGGCGTAGTAGGGACCCTCACCCAGGGCACGCAGATATTTCTCGCTCTTGCCGAAGGCCTCGTCCACCCCGCTCGCGCAGGCGGCGTTGTAGGTCTCAACAGTGGAAGCCAGGGTGGCCGCATCCATGCCCAGGACGGAGGCCAGCTCCTCGAGGGTGTCCGCCTTGTAGATGAATCCGGCATCCATGCCTGCCTGGAGGATTTCGTCGATCCTGGTGATGGGCGTGCCGTCAGGCATACAGGTCACATACCGGTCGGGCATGGCCAGCGCCATCAGATGATCGCGGGTGGTGACATAGTCGGCGGGGACGGCGTCCCGATAGCCCAGCCAGGCCACAGAGGGGCCGGTGAGGGCGGCGGTATCAAAGCCGTTTGCTTTGAGGTCCTCGATCTGATCGGCGGACCAGAGGCTGAAGTAGGAGGGACCGGCCTTCCAGGAGTCCAGGAAGCCGATGCGCTCCTCGGTGGCGAAGCGCTCGCCGGCCTTGTTGACCGCCAGGGTGTAGGGATAGATGACCATGTACTTGGGCACGTCGTTCTCCGACCACACAGCGGTGCGGTTGGTGATGGTGCCGATCTTGTCCTCCACTACGTGATCCTCAAACTGGGTGAGGGTGACGGGCACGCCGGTGAGATGGACCATGGGGGGCATGCCGATATTGTAGGTGCCCGCGCCCAGATCGATGGCGGCCTGGATCATTTTGCCGTCGCTGTTGCCGGTGTTGAGGCGCTGCCATGCGCCGCTGAGGGGATAGTATTCGTTGCTGAGATACTCGGTGGTCATCTCGGCGCTGTCGGCGAAGCCGCCGGAGGCCAGGATGACGGCGGAGGCGTGAATCTCATACTCCGTGCCGTCCTTCATGCTGCGGGCCTTGACGCCCGTTACGGCGCCTGTGGCCTCGTCATAGATCAGGCCGTATCCCTCGGTCTCCAGCATATACTCGCCGCCCAGGGCGGTGAAGCTGTCGGTCATGTTGGTGAAATACTTGTGCATGGCGACCTTGTTGGTGGCCCCGTTGTCGTTGGGCAGGAACTGGATCTTGCCGGCGAAAGCGTCGTCGCCCGTGAAGCCCTGCACGGCCTGCTCGGCGAACTCATAGCCGTGGTCAAACTCCAGCCAGTCCAGCGTCTCGCCCGAGTTGTCCACCATCAGGTCGATGAGGGCCTGCTTGGCGTCCCCCTCGGTGTATTCGAACCAGATGCGGCGCATGACGTCCGCGTCCATGAAATCCTTGCCCTCGTTGTATTTATCCTGGTGCTTCTGGGGGTTGACCGCGAAGAAGTCGGAGGCCATGAGGGAGCAGCCGCCGTAATAGCCCTGCTTCTCAATGGCGAGGACGTTGACCTCTTTGCCCGCGGCGGACAGCGTCTCGGAGGCCTTGGTCATGGCGGAAAGACCGGAAGCGCCCATGCCCACCACGACGATGTCCGTCTCGATGGAGACGGTTTCATCGCTCCGGGCGGGTTCCGCCAGGAAGGCGGAGACGGCGCTCTCGGAGCTGCCCGCGGCGGCCAGGGCCTGCTTGACGGCGTCCGTTGCCGCCGTACGGATGGCTCCCGAGGTCAGCGTTGCGCCGGTGATGGTATCCACGCCCAGGGATTGGGATTCCAGGATGCGGGGGATGATCTGGAGCGCGGCGTTGAACACCGGCTCGGTCTCCGCGTTGTCAGCGTTGACCTCAATGTTTGTGATGGCGTCCTCCGTCACCGTGACGGCAACCTGGAGGGGCTCCGCCAGGCTGAAGCCCTTGGCCTCTGCGGTATAGACACCGGGGGCCATGGCGGCCTGTTCGGTTTCCTTCCCACGGGCGGCGGCCAGAGCGGCCTCTACAGCCTGCTTGATGGCGTCGCTGCTGCGGGTGGCGCCGGAGACGCCGTCCACCTGGGTGGACTGGGCCTCGACGATCTTTGCGGGGAGCTGGTCAATTGCGTTCGAGCCGATGCCAGCAGTTTCATCCGCGCCCACTGCCTCGACCGAGACAATCGCGTTTGCGTCCACGGTGACGGTGACCGTCACCTTTCCGCCGAAGCCCTGGGCCTCGCCGGTGTAGACGCCGGGGGTATAGATACCCGGGGCCTCCGTGGGAGCGGGCGTCTCAGGGGCGGTCGTGGGCTCCTGCTGGGCGGGTTGGGCGGAGCAGGCCCACAGGGATGCGGCCATGAGCAGCGCCAGTAACAGAGTTGCGAATCGTTTCATGTTCTTCCCTCCGCGAATCAAGCGTTTTTCCCGGCTCATCCGCCGGGATTGCCACAATTGTGACAATTAAAGTGTAGCGCAGGAGGAAAAGCCAGTCCAATGCTGTTTTGGCCTGAAAAATGGGACGATTCCGGGCCGGGCGGCAAGAAATGATAGCAATTTTGTTATATTGCGTCCTGGGAAAGGAGGGCGATGGCATTGCGGAAACAGATCAGGTTCTGGTTCATGCGCTCCCGGTGCCAGGCGAATACCAGATCATAGCCTGCTGGGCAGTCCAGGACCGGCACGGGGCATAGCTTATCGGAGCGCAGGGACTGGGCTGCGGAGCCCGACATGAGGGCAAAGCCCCGGTCGGCCGCCACCATGACTGCAATCTCTTCCACGTCCTGGACACAGACGGCCACGTTGGGCGTAAAACCCGCCCGGCGGAAGGCCTCCCAGATGAAATCGTGGGCGTTGGGCGACATCTTGCGCTCATAGTCCACATAGGGCTCCCCGGCGATCTGGGACAGGTACAGCCCCTGCGCGCCGGACAGGGGGTGTTTGGCATTGAGCAGGGCCGTGACGCCGCAGGGCTCCACTGTGATATAGTCCATCCAGTCGAACCGGCTGACATGGGGCAGATTGGAGAAAATTCCGTCCAGCTCCCCCTCCTGGAGGAGCTGCTCCAGCTTGGGGGGCTCCCCCCGCTTGACGATACACTCGATCTGCGGGGCATGCTCCTCCAGGGCCTTGAGCCCTGCGTCGACATAGGGCATATGGGTGCTGCCGTTGTACCCGATGCGCACCTGGCCGGTGATGCCCTGGCGGGCCCTGGCCATTGCCTCCTCCATCTGTTCCAGGTCGCCGGCCAGGACGGTAGCCCATTTGAGAAAAATCTCCCCGGCGGGGGTCAGCTCAATGGGGCGGGTCTTGCGCACGATCAGCTGGCAGCCAGTCTCCTCCTCGAGCTCGGCAATCTTGCGGCTGAAGGCGGGCTGAGTGACGTACATCTTTTCGGCGGCCCGGGTGAAATTGCGGGTCTGGGCCAGCGCCAGGAAATAGTGAAGCTCCTTTTCAAGCATAAAATCCTGATCTCCTTTCCCTCTCACGATAGACGGCTGATGTTTTCAGGGGCGGGGCTTCCGGACGGGCAGGAGTATGTCGGTGAGATACTCCGAGGGGTCCTCCGTCTCATGGATGTCGATCCTGTAGATCTCCATCGGGTCGGCGGCGGGTTCCAGGCGGAGGCGGGCGGCCTCGGCCAGCAGCAGGGGGTACCAGGCGCGGACCTTGGCATAATTCCCCCGGCAGGTCACGGACAGGGCCATCCCCGCAGGGAGCAGCCCGTCGTACTCCTCCTCGTCCTCCTCCAGCAGGAAGAATACGGCGTTATAGCGGTTATAAATGCCCTGCAGCACCAGGGGGAGAGGGAGGGCGGCGCCGATGTGGTAATGATCCAGGTTGCGGAGATAGCGCTCCTGCTCGTTTTTCAGTTTGAAGAGCAGAAAATCCACCTCCTCATCCCGGATGACGCTCTCGCTCAAACGAACGATCTTGCGGGGGGTGAGCCTTCGCAGCGCGATGCGCTCCTCGCCCTCCGGAAACAGGCAGTTCTGCAGGGCGGCCAGACGGGTGCGGAGGGTGGCCTGCCGGGCGCGGAGCTCCTCGATCTTCTGCCCCAGACGGGTATTTTCCTCCTCCAACAGCTCCAGTGTGGACTGGACGGTACGGTGGTCCAGATAGTCCTTGATGGCCTTCATGGGGAAATCCAGCTCCCGCAGCTCCATCAGAACGTTGAGCTTCCAGATCTCCTGGATGCTGTAGAGCCGGTAGCCCTTGGGGCTGCGCTTGGGGGTGAGGATGCCCAGCTCCTCATAGTAGCGCAGGGAGTCGGGTCCCAGCCCGGAGAGGGAGGACAGCTCCCCGATTTTATAAAACTCCTTCATAGGTTTGATCCTCCTAAACTTCTGGATACGCAAAAGAGTTCTTGACCTTAGTATTATACCAAGGTTTATGCTTGAAGGGAAGAATGAAGAGAAGATAGGAGGAGAAAGCAAATGAATCTTCGGAAAAAGTTTTTCCGCTACGTGATTCCGTCTGTGGCTTCCATGTGGGTATTCTCTATTTACACCATGGCGGACGGCATCTTCGTGGCAAACGGCGTGGGCAGCCAGGCCCTGGCCGCAGTGAACCTCTCCATGCCCTTTATCAACCTGGTCTTTGCAATTTCCCTGCTTTTTGCAACGGGCACAAGCACGGTGGTGTCCATTGCAATGGGCAAGGGCGACGGGCAGGAGGCGAACAAGCTCTTCACCATGAATGTTGCGACGGTGAGCGTGGTGTCGCTGGTCGTCACAACGCTCTGCCTGACCAACCTGGACACGGTCGCCCGGTTCCTGGGTGCGGAGGGCGAGCTGCTCGCCGGCGTCAAGGAGTATCTGGGCATCATCATCGGCTTCAACGGCTTCTTCATGGTGTCCTACTCCCTGGAGGTGCTCGTCAAGACCGACGGTTTTCCTGCCCTGGCGACGCTGGGCGTCTGCACGGGTGCGGTGACCAACATCGTGCTGGATGCTCTCTTCGTCCTGGTGTTCGGCTGGGGCCTCCGGGGCGCGGCTATTGCCACCGGACTCTCCCAGCTGGTGACCGCCGCTGTGTTCCTGACCCACTTCCTGAAAAAGCGCGCCAACCTGCGCTTTGTCCGTTTCAGGTTCAAGCCCAGGGAGATGCTGCGCATCATGTCCATCGGCCTGGCCGACTGCGTGACGGAGCTCTCCTCGGGCGTGATTATCTTCCTGTTCAACCGGGCCATCCTGGGGCTGGTGGGAGACTGGGCTCTGGCCCCCTATACCGCCATCTCCTATGTTAACACCCTGGTACTCATGACGATGGTCGGGATCACTCAGGGGATGCAGCCCCTGGTCAGTTTCTACTGCGGAAAGGGCGAGCACAAGCAGTGTTTCAGGCTTCTCAGAATGGCCCTGTGCTGCGCCGCGGTCTGCGCGGCAGTCGCCTTCGGCATCAGCCAGCTCGGCGGGCATTGGGTTATGTCCATCTTCATGGATGAGGCGGAGAGAGGATTTGCATACGGGGCTTCGGCCTTCCGAACTTTCTCCCTCTCCTTCCTCCTTCTAGGCTTCAACGTGGTGTTGGCCGGCTTCTTTGCGGCCATGGAGCGCCCGGCCGGGGCTATGACCATCTCCATCGGCCGGGGTATGGCGCTGAGCGCTCTGGCCCTCGCCGTGACGGCCGCCCTCTGGGGCGGGGAGGGGATCTGGCTGGCGCCCGCCCTCTCTGAACTGATCTGCCTGATGCTCAGCCTGGTACTCTACCGTGTTTTCTTCGGGAAAAAAGCCATGCTGAAATGGGAGCAGGGGATGGAAAGCAAGAGAATTCTCTCAAAGGAGAGGGAGTCCCTCTACGCGGAATAAAAGCGATGAA
>JAHZEH010000002.1:3928-16304 GCA_019421925.1 Clostridia bacterium | reverse complement strand
GGCCGGGCAGCGGTTCCAAAGAGCCTATGGCGTTCAGGGTGACGTAAAACTCCCTTTGCTGAACGAAAGGTGCGGCCTGTCAACTGCACATGAAAGACAGCAAAGGGAGAACGGAAAGAACGGGCAACAGGGGGATTGAATGGGTGAACAGATGTAAGTCAATACGGTCCGTTCACAGGAGGCAGGCGGCATTCCCATGAAATTGCGGTTCACGAGCACGCTGACAACAGAGGGCTATGGCCGCATCTGAAATGCCTAAGCCATTCCTACCAGGAGAGGGAGCAGTTGTCCTGGGCAGGGTTGTCCAGCAGAAACTCCATCCAACTGCCCCAGGGGGTGCCGGCTGCGTATTTCATCCACAGAACGTACCCCTGGCTCCGGCGCAGGGCCTGCTGATGCTCCATCAGGGTGTTTTCACTGCTGGCGAGCTGGAGCTGGACAAAGACGTTTGACATCTCCCGCCGCTCCCAATCGGAAAGATCAAGGGAGGAGAGGGCGCTGTATGCCATATTTTCCGCCTGCTCCCTCCCGCAGGCCAGGGTGTACTGGGAGAAGCGGAGCAGGTCCTCCTCTGTGCGGCCAGCCTGGGCGGCCCAGCCCTCCACGTCCACCGCCAGGGTTTGGTATCCGGCCCCGCCGGCGGAGAGGGACAGCTCCCCGATATGGTTGGGGTAGGCGATGGGCATGCCGCTGACAATTTCGCAGAACGTCCCGCCGTCCTCCTCCTGCCGGGCGATATGCTGGCGGTGACGGTGCCCGCTCAGATGGAGGCGCGCGCCGTAGCTGGACAAAAGGGCGGGGAGGGATTCAGGGCAGTCCAGGCGGAAGCTGTCACGGTAGCGCTCGGAGGCGTGGTGGAGCAGGTTGTGGTGGCTAGCGGAGAGGATGACACGTCCTTCCGATGCCGCCTGCTCCAGGCAGGCTCTGAGCCAGGCCAGCGTTTCGCCGCTCACCATTCCTTCGGCACTGCTATCCCGCGTGCCGTAGACATTGGTGTCGAGCAGGACCAGGAGTTCGCCGCCGGGCAGCAGGGCGGTGTAGCTCAGCGAGGCGGGGTCCCGGGACAGCGCCCCGCCATAGCCCAGGCTGCCATAGAGCTGGGCGAATTCCTCCGCGTTCACCCCCATCATGTCGTGGTTGCCTGGGAGGACATAGACGGCGATACCTGCGTCCGCTACGGCCTGCAGCTTCCCGGCCAGGGCCTCGTGTTCAGCGCGGCTGCCGTTGTTGGTCAGATCGCCGCAGAGCAAAAAGGCATCCGGCTTGGACTCAATAACATGCCACAGAAGGGCGTCCGTGATCTCGCCGATATACTCGGTCTGGGGGATTACCAGGCTCTGGGCCCCGGAGGGGGTCTGCTGGTAGTGGACGTCGGATGTGATAAAAAGGCGGGAGCCTGTCCCCACGCCCGGGCGGTCCGCCGGGACTGCGGGCTGTGAAGGGGAGTGGCCGCATGCGCAGAAGACGAGCGACGACAGCAGGGCAAGGCAGAAGAGGAGGGGATGTTTCATGGGCGCTCCTGTTAAAGAAAGCCGGGACAGGGCTATTGACCTGTCCCGGCTGAGTGTTGCTGGGTTACTGGCGCTCTTTCCCCTGGAGGGCCGCTCCGATGAAGGAGACAAAGAGGGGATGGGGCTTGTTGGGGCGGGAGAGGAATTCCGCGTGGAAGAGCACGCCCACGAACCAGGGGTGATTGCCAAGCTCGACGATCTCTGCCAGGCCGTTTTCCACACAGGTGGCGGTGACATGCAGGCCGTTTTGGGCCAGCCAATCGTGGTAGGAGGGGTTGAGCTCATAGCGGTTGCGGTGGCGTTCGCCCACAACCTCCGCGCCGTAGGCCGCGCGGGCCAGACTGCCCTCGCAGATGCGCAGGTTATATTTACCCAGGCGCATGGTGTCGTCCACCCTGGGATCGAGATCCTTAAAGTCGGCCATGAGGTCGATGATGGGATTGGGGGTCTGGGGGTCGCGCTCGGTGGTATCGGCGGGGATGCCGCAGACCGAGTTGGCGAACTCTACCACTGCCATCTGCATCCCCAGGCCCAGGCCGAAGAAGGGTACGCCATGGGTGCGGGCATAGTGGGCCGCCAGGGCCATGCCACTCATGCCGCGCTCGCCGAAGCCGCCCGGGACAATGATGCCATCCATGCCCGCCAGCATCTCCCCGGCCATCTCCTCAGATTTGATGTCACCTGAGTAGATCCACTCGATTTCCACCTCTGCGGCGTGGGCGATGCCGGCGTGGGCAAGGGCCTCGGAGATGGAAATATAGGCGTCGCGCAGGTCGACATATTTGCCCACCAGGGCGATTCTGACTTTGCGGGTGGGGTGCTTGAAACGCTCGGTCAGCTTGCTCCACACGGTCATGTCGGACTCGGTGGCGCCAAGGTGGAGCTTCTCGCAGACCAGCTTGTCCAACCCCTCCTTCTGGAGCATAAGAGGGACGTCGTAGAGGGTCTCGGCGTCGTAATTGGGGATCACGGCGCTGCCCTCAATGTTGCAGAACAGGCCGATCTTGTCGCGCAGGGAAGAGGAGAGGGGAAGCTCGCAGCGGCAGACGATGATATCGGGCTGGATGCCGATGGAGCGCAGCTCCTTGACGGAGTGCTGGGTGGGCTTGGTTTTGAGCTCGCCCGCCTTGCCCAGATAGGGGACCAGGGTCACGTGGATGTATAGGCAGTTCTCCACACCCACCTCCCATTTGATCTGGCGGATGGCTTCGAGGAAGGGCAGGGACTCGATGTCGCCCACCGTACCGCCGACCTCAGTGATGACCACATCGCAGCCGGTCGCCCGCTCCAGGCGGAAGATGGAGCGCTTGATCTCATTGGTGATATGGGGGATGACCTGCACAGTCCCCCCGTGGTAGTCCCCTTTGCGCTCCTTGTTGATGACGGATTGATAGATCTGGCCGGAGGTGATGTCCGAATCCACCGTCAGGCTCTCGTCTATAAAGCGCTCATAATGCCCGAGGTCGAGATCGCATTCGCCGCCGTCGTCCGTGACGAACACCTCGCCGTGCTGCAGAGGGCTCATCATCCCGGGGTTGAGGTTGATGTAAGGATCAAACTTCTGCATGGAGACCTTGAGCCCCCGGCTCTTGAGCAGACGCCCCAAAGAAGCGGCAGTGATGCCCTTGCCCAGTGAAGAAACGACGCCGCCGGTGACGAAAATATACTTCGTTGCCATAGTATCCTCCCCAAATCCAACATTATAAACATACTCAAATATTCTACTGAGTATAGTGAGGGTTGTCAATGAGGCATAGCGTCTAAATAGTCAAAAATCAGCACGCTTTTCCCGGGCAGGGTCTCGGGCGTGAGTTCGGCCGTATTGCCGGGCAGGAAGCCCACCTCCCAGTTCTCCTCCATGCAGTCAATGAAGTCCTCCACGTCGCCCAGGGCGAATTTGAGGGTGGGGATATAGTAGTGCATGGGGATGACGCAGGGCGCCCCAACCGCCTCTGCAACCTGCCGGGCCTCCTGGGCGTCGATGGTGTAAACGCCGCCTACGGGCAGCAGAAGCACGTCAACCCTGCCAAGGGCCTCCAGCTCTCCGGCGGTCAGGGGATGCCCCAGGTCGCCCAGGTGGGCGATGACCAGCCCGCCCATCTCAATGCGGAAGATGGTATTGAGTCCGCGCTTTGCGCCCCCCTCCCCGTCATGGAAGGAGGGGATAGCCGTGAGGCTGAGCTCCTCAAACTGGGCCGACTCCCGGGCCACTAAAAACCCTTCCCCGTCGATGGCGGCGAGATAGCTGTGGTCGTGGTGGCCGTGGCTGAGGGTGACGATATCGGCTTTGACATGCAGGGGGGTGACAATGGTCTCGGGGTCGTAAGGATCGGTGAGAAGGCGGGTGCGGCCGTCGTCGAGCAGAAAGCAGGAATGTCCGTACCAGGTGATTTTCATGGGGATAGCACCTCCTAAAATACTTGTCCTCCGGCTTGAAACGCACAAAAAGCCCTGGAGGCCGCCTCAAGGAGAGAGGGGCGCAGGGAAGCGGCGCTTTGAGAGAAATCCGCGGCGCAAGCCGGGGCCTTCTGCTGCAGACGGGGGGAGTCCAGCCAGTCCGCCAAACAGAAAAGCCGCAGGCAGAGGGACTGGGGCAGTTCCCGGCCCGGCTTGCGGGCGGCTTGCATCAGGCGGGCGCAGGCATAGGGGAGCGGGGAGAAGAGGGCCTCCTCCGTCCAGTCCGGGTCGAACCGGGCGGGGGGAAGGGCCTCGGAGAACTGGCGGAGCAGGGTTTCCAGCAGAGTGGGCGCGAAGGTGAAGTTCAAGTAGCCCCCCTCTTGGCTGCAGCTCTCCATCCACTGAGGGGGACACTCCAGCAGGGCCGCGCGCAGGGTTTTCCCCTCCGGCCCGGCGTAATACGCGGCGGGTGCAAGCGCCCCAAGGATGAGGCGGGAGGGATGAAAGGGGAGGTCCCGTTCCTCAAAAGCGGCGGCGATGGCGCTCCTCAGGAGCGCGGCAGCGTTCAGCATGGGGACGCGGCCTCCCGGTACTCCAGAGTCAGACGGTTGTTGATGCGGCTGCCGCCCAGGTCCAGGGTATATTGCAGCTCCATCCAGCCCTTCTGGGGGGTGAGCTCATACTCTAGAATCGTGGAAAACACCGAGACAGGCAGGGTGAACGGGCCCATCTGGTAGGTGGACTGGGTCTGCTGGCGCTTGCAGAAGATAAGGCAGCTCTGCGTGTCCCCCGTGCGCTCCAGATAGACCTGAGAACCGTCAAAGCGCAGTTGTGTTTTGGTTCCCTCCATGCCGGAAAGTTTGCTTTCGTCGTATTCCAGGCGGATGTTATCCTCCTCCTGGCAAAACCAGCCGCGGGTGATTAGCTCAATCCCCTCGGGCTCCTCCTGGGGCGCGCCGCGGATAGTGAGCAGAATTTCGTTTCTCAAAAGGATCACCTCGCAAGAACAGGGCGGGGCCCCGGATTTGCCCCCATTATATCCCAGCAGCCACCGGGACGCAACAAAGGAGGCCGTAAAAGCGGCCCCCTTTGTTAGGCAACCGGCGGCGCAGGCTGCTCCCATGGGGAGGCGGAGAAGCAGCCCGAGGCTGGCCGGCTTACGGTGATTCCAGAGGATCAGAGGGTAAGCTGCCCCTGTTCCGAGTCGATAATTCGCAAAATCTGCTCCTCCTCACCGGTCAGGGCGTTGATGTAGACAATGAAGGAGTCCCCGCCAAAGGTGCCTTTGAACTCATAGCAGTAGGCCTCCTCGGCGATGGAGATGGGGATGAGCGCCTGTTTGACTGATTCGATGGAGAGGGCGGAGGAAACCCGGGCCCGGGCCTCCTCAGGCGTGATCTCCGCAGCCGGGATGGTGCGCGGGACATGGCTGAAGAGGTAGTTGTTGGCGTCGTAGCCGATAACCTTGCCCGACGCGATCTCCACCCAGACCTTGATGAGGTCGTTGTAGATCATGACTCCGTCCTGCACATAGGCATAGTTGATGGTGGCCACCCCGCTGTAGTACTGGGCATAGGTGGGCTCCATCGAGGACAGCCCGCGGCTTTTCAGGAACTCCCGGCCAATTTCACCCAGCTCGCTGCCCCTCTGGGGGGTGGGCAGCAGACCGGATAGGGAGGCATCCGGGTCAAACATGAAATTGAGGCAGTGGCCGCCCTGCTGGGTGATGAGAATTTCCAGCGCCCGGCCGTCGGAGCTTACGCCGGTGAAGCGGTAGGAGGGGATGCGTCCCCCCTGGAGCTCCACAAGAGCCAGCTCTCCGCCCAGCAGATCCCCCAGGAACTGCTGGGCACAGGCCATCGCGGTAGCGTCGCCCGCCTGGCCTGCGCCCAGTCCCTTGGGTTCGGCCTTGGCGGTGCTGTCAGAGAAGGGGCCGTCATAGATGAGGGTGGGATATTTTTCATCCCCTGCATCCTCCTTGTATCCCCCCTCATAGCCTCCGGCGCTGTCGCTCTGGCTGGCCTCCCCGCCGGACGGGGCCGCTGCGTCCGCTTGAGAGGACGCCTCCTCATAGTCGTAATACTCCATGCCGTTGGTATAGGAGAACGCGGTGGAGCCGTTTGCCTGGTATTCCTCAATTTTTTCCAGCAGGGTGGTGCTGGAGTTGTGCAGGGAGGTGAGCTGGTCCCGGTCCTCCTGGGTGATGGGGATGTCCGAGGCGACCTTTCTCAGCAGCGTGTGGCAGAAGTCGCCGGTCTGGATGAGGAAGCGGTTGAGTTCGCCCAGCTGGCTGTATCTGCCCGGGATCTGGGAGAGCACGCCGATGGCTTCGCCGCTTGTCCGCCAGGATTCGCTCAGGATCAGGGTGAATTGTTTGGGCGACGCGGACACCACGGCCTTGGCCAGCAGAGTCTGGAGGGAATATACGTCGTCCGCCAGTTCGCTGATGGACTTTTCATAGAGACCGCCCAAATGGGACTCATAGGTATTGGCCTGGGCCTGGGCGTTGCTGCCCCAGATGACGGCGGCGATTACCCCCACCGCAAGCACGGCGATGACGGCGAAGACGATGATCTTTTTGGTTTTGTCCTGCATGGTGTGGCTGCCTCCCGTTATTTATTGGCAAAGCGGTGGTTGCCGATGGTGACGACGGTTTTGAGCGAATGCATGAACCGGTTGCTTGTTTTGCTGGGATTATAGTAGAAAAGGCAGCCGCCGGTGGGGTCCCAGCCGTTCATAGCGTCGCGGGCCGCCTTGATGCTCTCCTCGTCGGGAGAGAGGTTGATCTGCCCATCGGATACCACGGAGAAGGCGCCGGGCTGATAGATGACGCCCGAGATGCTGTTGGGGAACTCCGAGCTGCGCACCCGGTTGAGGATAACCGCGCCCACGGCGACCTTGCCCTTATAGGGCTCCCCGCGCGCTTCGCCGTAGATGCAGCGTGCCAGCAGGTAGGTATCCCCGCTGGCGGTGCTGCCGCCGGAGGACTGATAGTTGGAATTTGAGCCGGAGGAGAGGCTGATGCCGATCTTCTCCGCCGTGGAGTCGTTGACGATGCCGGTCTGGGCCAGTCCATGCTTTTTTTGAAATTTCTTGACCGCGTTGATGGTGAGCTGGCCATATTTGCCGTCCACGGGGCCATCGTAGTAACCCCACTGCTTGAGACGGGTCTGCACCTCCGTCACCATAGTGCCCCGGGAACCGGCCCCCAGGCTGGCCGCCGCGCTGGAGACGGCGGCATAAACGCCGATGAGCGCGAAGCAGAACAGAAGAAAGATGCTCCAGAGTACTTTTTTACGGGTTTGCATGATGTGCTCCTTTTATGTGATGGCTCTTTATGTCTGGGAGGCGGAATCCTTGGAAAGGATGCCCAGCTTGGTCAACAGCTCGACCAGAAGGGACTGGAACTGGATGCCGTTTGCAGGCTCCTCCTTCAAGTCTCCCAGGCAGAGGGGAGGATAGATGACGCACCACCAGTTTTGTCCCTTCCCCTCCCCGAGGACGACGCGCAGGGCGTCATACTCACCCGCGGGGTAAAAAGAGCCGGCGTACTGCCGGTCCGGGAATTCTGCCGGCCCCAGGCAAAGGGTGGCCGGATAATCCATCCCCGCACGGGAGAGGGTATCCTCTACGGCGGATTGCAGGTCGGAACCGTTTTGCAGCACAATCCGGCGGGCGTCCTCCTTGTTGCGGGGGGAGCCCAGCTCGTTCATAGCGCCGAGCAGGGCGTCCCGCACCTCCAGCTTGACGGCCTGGTCGTCGGGGGAATTGCTGCTGGCAATCACGTGCAGCCGCAGGGGGCGCGGCATGGCCAGCACGGTGAGAAGGGCCAGGGCCAGAGCGCACTTGGGCAGCAGACGCATGGGAAAGACCTCCATCCACATTAAATTGTTTGCACATAGTATGATCGGAAGGGGATGAATTCATACAAAAAGGCAGCGTCCCTCGGAGGGAACGCTGCCCAGATTAAAAACAAGAGCCCCGCCAGACGGGGCTCTTGCAAAAAGAATGACGTTCTGTTATTTCATCACGAAGGTGACTACGATATTGCCAATGGTGCACAGGATCGCCAGCCACCAACCGATGCCCATGTAGCCCAGGCCGGTGGAGAGGCCAAAGATCAGGAGAAGGACGGCAAGAGCGATACAGGCGAAGAAGGACAAACGGTTCTGGCCAATAAAGGGCAGGACAGCGGCGGCCACCGCACAGATCAGGGCCAGGATCGCCCAGATATCGCCCAGCGAGAAAGCGCAGGAGAAACCGGAAATTGTCACGAGGCCAAAGGCGCTGGCAAAGGGGAGCAGGAACATAACAACGGTCGCGATAGGGAGGACTTTCTGAATGAGGGACTTGGAAAGATTCATAAAATAATACCTCCAGTTCGATAGGATGAAATAAAAGAAACCCTGGGCTTATTATAGAAGCCTCTCGACATATTCAGTCTACCAGAAATTACATGAATTGTCATGTAATAAGTGCAAATTAGTATAAAAAATCGGTAAAAAACGAAATTTGATGATATTTTTCGAAAAGTGGACGATTATGACCTGCAAACAGCAGAAAACGGCAGATCGGAAAATGCGGGGGCTGCCCGCACAGCCTCTTCCTCCGTGGGGAACAGCCCGAAACAGCATGCTCCTGAGCCCGTCATGCTGGCGCCCAGTGCGCCGGCCTTCCGCAGCCGCTCCAGAATCTCCTGGATTTGGGGGACGTTTTCTGCCGCAGGAGGGAGCAGGGCGTTTTTCAGGTGGGGGGCCAGAGCGGAGGGGTCGCCCGTGCGCAGCGCCGCCTCCGCCGAATCGGTATCAGGATGGAGAAGTTTGTCCATTTTGAGGGACCGGAAGAGGGCGGCGGTGGAGACGCCGGCTCCGCCCATCACGAGCAGCAGATGGAGGGGTCCTCCGCTTGGAAAGACCGTGATTTTTTCACCGATACCCCGGCAGCGGCCCGTGGAATTCATCAGGCAGAAGGGCACATCCGCCCCTACGCTGAGCGCGGCCTTGAGCATGCCGAAGCTGTCCAGAGCACCATGGAGCGCATTGAGGCCGCGCAGCACGGCGGCCGCGTCAGCGCTGCCCCCGCCCAGCCCGGAGAGGGGGGGGATGCGCTTGGTGATGCGGACGGACGCGCCCCCCTCCATACCGGCAAGGCCGTAATAGGCTTTTACAGCGCGGTAAGCGGTGTTGTGCTCGTCGCAGGGCAGGTCCATATTTTCGCAGATGATGGAGATATCAGGGGACAATGTTATTTCAATGTCGTCGCAAAGGCTGATGGGGGACATGAGGGTATCAAGAAGATGATAGCCGTCCGCCCGGCGGCCCAGGACGTCCAGCGTCCAATTCAGTTTGGCGTTGGCCTGAAGGAGCATGAGGTAGCCTCCTAAAATATGTCATGTGTGAATCCCCTTGCTGGGCAAAGGCAATCAAAGCATAGCATATTTTGGGGAAAATAAAAAGAAGACGTGGACTCATCCGCGCCTTCTTAAAATACGGGCCTATTTTGAAACCGCCGGCCGCCGCAGGTTGAGCAGCAGGGCGGGAGGGATACCTTTCTCCAGATCGGGGTTGAGCTTGCGCAGCTCGTGGATGGGGACGCCAAATCGCTTGCCGATCTGCCAGAGCCCCTCGCCCTCCGTTGGGAAATATACCACCGGGCCGTAGATGCCGCCCAGCCTCTTCTCCTCCGTCAGATCAGTGACCACAGAGATATCGGAGGTGGAGCAGGCCATCGCGGCGCAGTCCAGCGCGCACTGGAGCATGATGGCCCCGGTGGAGGTTCCCGCGTGCAGCAGTTCGCATGCACAGTCGGGCAGAACGTCCATGCCGGACGCAAGGGCGGGCGCGTCGCAATCGCAGGTGAAGCTGTGGAGATTGCCCTCCCTGGAGAGATAAATCAAAGAGGCGTGCAGATCGCCCATGAGCGTGAGCGTACCCTCTCCGGCTGTTGCCGTATGCAGGGCGGGACGCATACGCACGGCCAGAACCCGGTCCGCCTCCGGCTGCCCCTCGGGGAGGGGGGCCTCCAGGCGCATGGCGCCCCGGCAGTTGACAGTGCGGTCCCTGCGCATATGCAGAGCTTTTGCCTGGCAGGATAACTGCGCGCCGGTGGCGTAGGCATCCGCCAGCAGGTCGCATTCCATAGTGCTGGCGGCCACGATGGTAAGCTCCACCCGCGCGTCCACTGTGACAATATCCTCGCCGCTCAAACTGCACTCCAGACCGAGAAGCCGAACGCTGCCATAGGCGCTCTCCGCCGATTCCGGCAGGTCCATGCGCGTTTCAAAGGGCATGGAGAAAGGAGCCTGCACGATGGTGCCGTCCGGCGCGGCAAAGAGCACCGAGATGCGCAGCATGCCCGAGACGGTGCAGCCGCTGCCCTCCATCGAGAGGTTCTGCACGCGGCAGAAGCCGTTGGTGCACAAAAGACGGTCGGCCACCCGGGGGAGCCGGGCTTCATCCCGCAGCTCCAGCTCATCGCTGAGGATTTCGCTGCTGGGGATGGTGACGGTTACGGGCAGAACTTCCAACCCCTCCGCTTTTGCGCCCGAGACGGCGGAGAGTTCCTCATGGGCGTAGGCGGAGCAGTCGATGAGGATACGGGCGCGGATTTCCAGGCCGCCCGGCGTCAGGTTGTGTTTAAGCTCCGCGACGCTGCACTGAACGCATACCCGCATACCAGCAGCCGCGCCGCTGAGGTCCATGGCGTGCTTGAAGAGAGCCACGGATTCAAATCCGTGGGACTTGCCCTCCTCGCAGAGGTAGAGGACGCTGAGCGTGACCGCTCCGTCGATCATGAGTTTTCCCTCCACCGCCTCCCCCGAACCGCCGGCTCTGCCGTCGATCGAGAGGATGCGGGCCATAGGGGGCATACCGGGGGGCGGGGAGAGGGTGCCTTCGGCCAACGCGCGGGAACTGGCGCGCAGCGGCGCGCATTCATAGGCTATATTTTGTTTAAAGATTTCCATTGCGATTCCTCCTGATGCGGTCTGTTTCCATGTACTTATAATTCCTATGCAGAAAAACGGGGGGGTATGCCGGGACACTGAAAAGAAAGGGGCATGAACAAAAGCGGAGCCGCGGAATGGCTCCGCGGCTCCTGGACGAGGGGTAGGATGGTTGGGGAAGCTCTGGTTACAGCGCCTGAACGGAGATGTTGCCCGTGAGGACGTCTGCATAGGTGTAGCTCAGGCGCTGGCTCTCATCTTCAGTCTGAACCACCACGGTGAAAACGGCGGGATAGGTGGCTGTGAGAACGCCGCGGTGACGCATGATTTTGCGCCGGTTGTTGCAGACCAGTTCGACGCGCCGGCCGATATTGCCCTGCAACTCCCTCTGTATGGTCTGGAGTGTGCGCTGCATGGGGTTCCCTCCTCGCTGATGCTGTTCTATGCCTAGCATTGCCCAAAGGAGGATGGAAAATGCAGGGGAGGGCGTATTTTGTAGAAGATCAACCGGCGTAGGTCTGCTGTTCGTTGCGCGTCAGGTCGTCCATAAGCAGCTTATCGGCAACCAAAGCGATAAACTCGCCGTTGGTGGGCTTTTCCTGCTTTGTGTAGATGGTGTAGCCGAAGATGCCGTTGATATTTTCAATCTTGCCGCGCGCCCAGGCGACCTCGATGGCGTGCCGGATGGCGCGCTCCACCTTGCTGGGGGAGGTCTCAAAGGCCATGGCAACGCCGGGATAGAGCTCCTTGGTGATGGCGTTGATCATGGAGCGGTCGTGATAGACCAGGCGGACCGCTTCGCGCAGGAAGTGGTATCCCTTGATATGCGCGGGAATGCCGACGGCCAGAAAGACGTTGGCGATACGCTCATCCAGGGATTTGACGGCGCGCTGCGGCCGGGGCAGCTGGACGAGGGGCTCGGTCTCGCTGACGGGGAGGGGCGCGTCGAAGGCCTCGACGACGCGGCGGCAGAGCGATTCGAGATCAAAGGGCTTCATGATGTAGAAATATGCGCCCAGTGAGCAGACCTTGCGGATCAGCTCGTCCTGTGAAAGTGCGGAAATGATGATGACCTTGGGCGGACGGGGAAACTTTTGAGCCTCCTCCAGAAGAACGAACCCGTCCATCTGGGGGAGGATCAAATCGCAGATGAGGATATCATAGCTTTTCTCCTGCAGCATGGAGAGTGCCTGAAGGCCGTTCGGAGCACCGTCGCAGAAATCGACTTCGGGACGGCTGATCAATGCTTCCGAAATTCGGCTTCGTAAACTGGCGTTGTCGTCGGCGACGAGAACCTTGATGTGATCCATGACGTGATACCTCCTGCGATTGCAAAATTTTGGGGGTGGCGGGACAGTGAAATTTGGCATTTCATACAAGATGTGTATGTTCTTTTTCTTTCCATGTCTAAGTATAGCTGAATATACGTCAACAGCAAGAGGTGTACATTGTCGCTTCTGCGCGAAGCATGACGATTCTGATTGCTTATTTTGACGAATAATAAATGAAATAAGAACAGAAAAAA
>JAHZEH010000002.1:3601-3918 GCA_019421925.1 Clostridia bacterium | reverse complement strand
AGCCCTGTATTGCGGGAAAATTCTATTCCATGCGCGTTATGTGTCATCTCCGGGGAAGTCCTCCAGGATGCCAAAAATCCAGGCAAAAGGCGTGCGCACCCATCCGCCCCTTTTGCCGCAATGGGCCGCGCCCAGTTCCAGATGGAGCATGGCGATGCCCGCGTCAATGTCCCCATACCCAAAGTTCCCGCCCTTTTTATCCAGGGAGAGGGCGTCCTTGCCAGCCCGGAATTCATAGGGCTGGCGTCCCAGCGCGGAAGGAGCGAGCCGTGCGCAGGCAAAAGCCTCCCTCTGCCACCGGGGGAGGAGCTCCAGGG
>JAHZEH010000002.1:0-3591 GCA_019421925.1 Clostridia bacterium | reverse complement strand
CTTATGGATGCTCCGTTTTCCCGTCTGGGGAATGGCGGGCGTCCCGATGGAGAGGATACACAGCAGGGTTTCCTCCGAGCGCAGCAGCACGTCCCTGCGCACTGCGCTTTTTTTCATGGAGACGCCCAGAAAGCAGGAGCCCAGACCCCAGGAGATGCACTGGAGGGCGAGGGCCTCTCCGGCATAACCGGCCCGCTCCTTCATTGCATCTTTGGAGGCGATGAGGGCGGCGTAGGTGTCCGTGCCCGTGATGACGCGGGTGAAAACGTCGCCCCGGCGCACGACGGCGCGAACGCCGTTGCCGCTGATCTTTTGGGCAAACTGAGTCAGGGCTTCAAATTGTGCTTCGTCCGGAGCGCCGCTGTACTGCCGGACAGAGATGCGCTTTTGCGCGTTTTCAAACCAATTGCCGTCGTCCAGGGGAAGGAGGCTATGAATCATGGGATATCCTTTCGTCCGATCTTCTTCAAAAACTGCTCTACAGGATTCAGTATAACACGGTCTTTTTTTGCTTTCTACCGCCGAAATGCACCGTTTTTCCTTGTATTGAGGGCTCTGATGGAATATAATTGATAACCGTGGATTGATTTCGCGCGGGCCTGCGCCCGTTTGGAAAATATTTTTTGAAAGAATCAGATTCAGGAGCGTTTTATGAGTATTCGCAACGACATTCGGAACATTGCCATCATCGCCCATGTCGACCATGGCAAGACCACCCTCGTGGACCAGCTTCTCAAGCAGAGCGGCGTGTTTCGCGCCAATGAGGCGGTCCCCACCTGCGTGATGGACTCGGGCGATTTGGAGCGGGAGCGTGGCATCACCATCCTGGCCAAAAATACCGCGGTGAGTTACAACGGCATCAAAATCAACATCGTGGATACCCCTGGGCATGCGGACTTCGGCGGCGAGGTGGAGCGCATCCTCACGATGGTGGACGGCGTGCTCCTTCTGGTGGACGCTTTTGAGGGCTGCATGCCCCAGACCCGTTTTGTGCTGAAAAAAGCGCTGGCCCTCAAGAAGAAGGCCATCGTCGTGGTCAATAAGCTGGACAGGGCGGAGGCACGCCCGGCCGCCGTGGTGGACGAGATCATCGACCTGTTCATTGAGCTGGGCGCGGACGACGACCAGCTCGACTTCCCTGTTGTATTCGCCTCGGGCCGCAGCGGCTACGCCACGCTGGATCCGGACGTGTTCTCCGACAGCATGGAACCCCTCTTTGAGACCATTATCAAGGAGATCCCCGCCCCCGAGGGGGAGGAGGAAGCGCCGCTGCAGATTCTGGTATCCAGCCTGGACTATGACGACTATGTGGGCCGCATCGGCATCGGCCGCGTGGAGCGGGGCAGCGTACACGTCAATGAGCCGGCGGTGCTCTGCCACACGGACGGCAGCACGGCAAATGTGAAGATATCCCGCCTGTACCAGTTTGAGGGTCTGCGCCGGGTGGAGTGCCAGAGCGCCAGACTGGGGGACATTGTTTCCATTTCGGGCATTGCGGATCTGAGCATCGGGGAGACCATCTGCGATCCGAACTGCATCGAGCCTCTGCCCTTTGTCAAGATCGACGAACCCACCATTGCCATGACCTTCATGGTTAACGACAGCCCGCTGGCCGGCAGAGAGGGTACCTATGTCACCTCCCGGAACCTGCGCGAGCGCCTCTTCAAGGAGGTGCAGACCAATGTGTCGATGCGGGTGGAGGAGACAGACAGCACGGACGCCTTCAAGGTCTCGGGCCGCGGCGAGCTGCATCTCTCCATCCTCATCGAACAGATGCGCAGGCAGGGCTATGAATTTGCCGTCTCCCGGCCCCGCGTTATCTACCGGGAGATCGACGGAAAGCTGTGCGAGCCCATGGAGCGTCTGACCGTGGACGTGCCCGAGGAATTTGTAGGCGCCGTCATGCAGAAGATCGGCATGCGCAAAGGCGAGATGGTGGACATGACCAGCGCGGTCAACGGCTCGGTGCGGCTGGAATTCCGCATCCCCGCCCGTGGCCTGATGGGCTACCGCTCGGAATTCCTGACCGACACCAAGGGCAACGGCATTATGAACCAGATGTTTGACGGCTATGAGCCCTATAAGGGCGACATGGAGACCCGCGAGCATGGCTCCCTCATCGCTCATGAGGCGGGGGAGGCCACGGGGTATGGCATCTTCAACGCCCAGGAGCGGGGCCAGATGTTCATCACGCCCGGCGCCGCCATCTATGAGGGCATGATTGTGGGAGAGAACGCCCGCGGCGAGGACATCGTGGTCAATGTCTGCAGGAAGAAGCACGTCACCAACACCCGCGCCTCCGGCTCGGACGAGGCCCTGCGCCTGGTGCCCCCCGTGGTGCTCAGCCTGGAGCAGTCCCTGGAGTTCATCGCCGACGATGAGCTGGTGGAGGTAACGCCCAAGAATATCCGGCTGCGCAAGCGCATCCTAAGCAAGGAGCAGCGGGCCAAGAGGGCCAGCAAGCTCAAGATGGAAAGCGAGGAATAATCCCATGCCCGACGGGAGCCTGCCCCATATCTATGTGCTGATGGTCAAAAGGGACCCCGCCTGCTATCCACGCTACGAGCTGCCGCAGGGCTATGACTTCTGCATGTTCGAGCCGGGCAACGAACGGGATTGGGCCCGTATTCAGTGGGAGGCCGGGCAGTTCCCCACGGAGGAGGGGGCCCTCTCAGCCTTTCAGAAGGTATACGCCCCCCGTCCGGAGGAGCTGCCCCGGCGCTGCTTCTTTGTGCGGGACGGGGAGGGGAGACGCATAGCGGCGGCCTCCCTGTGGTTTGGGGACCACTTTGGGGAGGAGATGCCCAACAGGCTCCACTATGTGGCGGTTTGCCCCGGGCATGAGGGCAGGGGGATTGCCAAAGCCATGGTGACCAGGGCGCTGGATCTCTTTGGGGCGCTGGGCTTTGACCATCCCACTTATCTCACAACCGAGACGGGCACCTGGCCCGCCACCATGCTGTACCGCCTTTTTGGCTATGAGCCCTATTTTGGACAGATGCCCCCGGGCTGGGTGCGCTGCCGGGCGGAGGAATTTGAGGAGCTCAACGAGCGCGCCTGGGCTTTCATTGACGCTCAGACCAGGCATGCGGGAAACGGGAGGAAAAAGCCGTGATTGTGATGATTGCCCGGAATTTTATCCAGGAGGGCAAGAAGGGCGAGTTTGTGGAGGCGGTTCGGGAGCTGATCTGCGAGAGCCGCAAGGAGCCGGGCTGCCTGTCCTATGACCTGTGCCAGGACCCCCGGGAGGAGAATACTTTGATCTTTGTGGAGCGCTGGAGGGACGAGGAGTCCATTGAGGCCCACCGGACCGCCCCCCATTTTGTCGCGGCCAAGGAGGCTTTTTCCCTGTTGCGCACGGGCCCTTCCCAGATCACCATGCTGACGGACGTTCAGGAGTAGAGCGGCGTGCGGCAAAAGGACCGGTTCCTATGGAACCGGCCCTTTTGCCGTCTCTAGGCGTTGGGCCGTTCTTCTGTTGAGCAGGCGGTCAGAGCATAGACCTGATGGGCTCCGGCGGCCCGCAGGGTGAGGGCGCATTCCCGAAGGGTGGAGCCGGTGGAGACCACGTCGTCCACCAAAATGATGGAC
>JAHZEH010000201.1 GCA_019421925.1 Clostridia bacterium | reverse complement strand
GTGGTGGCCGAGACCATCAAAAAGACCGCCTTCCGCATCACCCGCATGGGCCAGCTTGTGGCCAGGGAGGCCAGCGCCCGTCTGGGCGTGCCCTTCGGCATCGTGGACCTCTCCCTCGCCCCCACCCCGGCGGTGGGCGACTCTGTGGCTCATATCCTCACGGAGATGGGCCTGGAGACGGCGGGCGCGCCCGGAACGACGGCCGCCCTGGCTATGCTCAACGATGCTGTCAAGAAAGGCGGCGTCACGGCCAGCAGCCATTTTGGCGGCCTCTCGGGAGCCTTTATCCCCGGCTCGGAGGACGCGGGCATGATCGGGGCCGGGGCGGCGGGCTGCCTGACGCTGGAGAAGCTGGAGGCCATGACCTGCGTGTGCTCGGTGGGCCTGGATATGATCGCCATCCCCGGCGACACTCCCGCCTCCACCATCTCGGCCATCATCGCCGACGAGGCGGCAATTGGCGTGATCAACCAGAAGACCACCGCCGTGCGCATCATCCCCGCGCCCGGGAAGCGGGTGGGGGACTCGGTGGAGTTCGGCGGCCTGCTGGGGCGTGCCCCGGTCATGGCGGTCAACCGTTACAGCGCGGAGAAGTTCGTGGCCCGCGGAGGCCGTATCCCCGCGCCCATCCACAGCCTGCGCAACTGAGGGGGTCGCGAAACCGGCTGGCGCCGCCTCCGCGAGGGGGCATTCCCCGCCTGTCGCCCGCTGCGCGGGCTCCCGGGCGGCGGGGAATAGAGGAATGCAACCTCCGGTTGCTCCTCGCGGCGTACGCGCCGCCGCTGCGGATTGAGGTCAGGGGCTGCGGCCCCCTGACGACCCCCTTAGGATGGGGGACTTTGTCCCCCTTGCCCCCCTATAGCGGGGGCTGTGGCCCCCGCGCCCCCATAGTCTGCACCTCCACATCGCCTTCCCGAGAAAGGAAAGAGTATGAACAACACTTACGCACGCTATGCCCTCTTCAGCGACGTAGACGGCACCCTGGCCGGCTCAGACGGGTCGATCTCCCCGGAGAACCTGGCCGCGCTGGATCGGTTTATGGAGGGAGGCGGACTCTTCGGCATCTCCACCGGGCGGACACTATGCAATATGGGCTGCGTTCTCACAGGCGTGCGCACCAATATGGTGTCAATCATGGCCAACGGCGGAGCCCTGGGCCATCTGGATACCGGCTCCTATGAGTGGGTGGCGGGGTTGGAGCGGGAGAGGCTTCAGGGGGAATTGAGCAGGCTCATGGAGGAGCATCCCTCCCTGGCTATGGTTATCTGCACGGATGGCCCCCTCTATCTGTGCCACCCCACGGGCCATGTGGATCCCCTGATGGTGGCGGAGAAGACGGCTTTTCTCTCCGTGCCCCCGTCTGATCTGCCCCGGCGGCCCTGGATCAAGGTCATGTTTAACGGCCCCAACGAGGAACTGGCGGGGGTTCGAAACAGGCTTCGGGCTGCCTTTGCCGGTATGCCGGTGCAGCTCCTCTTCTCCCTGCCCACCTATCTTGAGCTTCTGCCCGAGGGCAACAGCAAGGGAAAGGCCCTGGAGGTGCTCCGGGGGCGGGGCGCTCTGGCGGGCCGCAAGGTCATTGCCGCCGGCGATTACTACAATGACTATGAGATCCTTCTGGCGGCGGATGTGGGGGTTTGCCCCTCAAACGCGCCGGAGGACCTGCGCCGCGTTGCCGGCTTCACCGGCCGCAGCAATGACGAGAGTCTCATCGCCCAGATTGTGGAGGAGTTGATCCCTGCTTTGGAACAAAACAATACGAAACAGGATCGGTAATTTTCCGATTTCCTGTAAAGAAATAATGAACAGAAAAGAGCTGTGACGGGTGAGTCACAGCTCTTTTTGTCGATTTTGGGCGGATATCTGAGGAGATGTGCATGAATTAAGGCACAGGACTGGGGAAGCACGGGGAAAATCAATGAAAAACGACGTATAAAACAGGACGAAACCGATCTGAAAAACCTAAAATGCTTTCATTATTGTGACTGGGGTGTGACCGAAAAAGACCATAATCACAATAACAGAGACTGTTTTCTGGGATAAAAGAAAAAATGCCGAAAAAGGGTGGAAATATCCAGAAAACCTGTGACCGGAATTGTGACCAAAGGAGGGCAAGAGATGAGGAAAACTAGAAAAGTACTGGCGATACTGCTCGCCGCCGTGATGGCGGTGGGCTTGTTGCCAACCAATTTCGGCGGGGGGACCGCCTTCGCTGCGGTCGCAGCGTCCGGGACGCCGGGCAGCGTGAGCTTCAGCGCAAACGCCCCCTCAAAGGACCGGGACTATACGGTCAAGGTGCAGTTCTATGTGGATGACGCCTATCAGAGCGAGCAGACAGTCCGGCTGCACCGCGACAAATGGGACATCTCGGAGACTGTCACTTTTTCAGTGACCCCGAACAGCGGGTACACACTGGACAAGGTGACGGACTACCGGGGGAGTGCCCTCTCTTCCTCCATTACGCTCTATAAAGATGGAGGGGACTACAACACCCTCAAGGCATACTTCAAGACCTCCGGTTCAAGCGGCGGCGGCCAGACGCCGGGCGGGAGCGGAGCTCCCAGCACGGGCGAGGGCTCCCAGGGCCAGCCTCATACCGACCTGTCGGATACGACCCACTTCCCGGTCTACCCCGGGGAGGGTTCGGTGGGCCTGTTCAAGGAGGCTAACTGGGTGAGCGAAAATGTGGCCCAGGTCAAGCTCTCCGTATTCGGCGTGCCCAAGAGCGTCCCGGTGGACGTGGTGCTGGTGCTGGACGTCTCAGGCAGCATGGGATCAGGCGACAATAGCAAGCTGGCCAAGATGAAGGCCGCTGCCGGCGTATTTCTGGATACCTTCTTAACGGAGGACCGGGCCGGTTATAATAGCGTGGCCGCGATTAAATACAGCGGATCGGCCAGCGGAGTTTTGGGCGGTACCTTTGTAGGCTATTCTCAAAAGGGAACCCTTAAAAACCAGATTAACGGTTTGGAATCAGGCGGCGGCACCAATATTCAGGACGGCATTCGTCAGGCCCAGGAGCTGCTGGGGAATCGTCCGGAGGGAAATGAAAAATATATCGTTCTGCTCAGCGACGGTGCGCCTACCTATAGTTATAAGGGTACGGCGGCGGAAGGACAAACGTGGAACCCCAGTCTGGGCAGCAATAGTAATTTCCGCCTGACTGCTTTCAACTACGGCTCTGTCTATGGCAAGGGCTACGACATGTACTTCTCGCAGGATGGAGGGACCTCTAACTATTGGGTGGGAAGCAATCGAGTTACCAACCATGGCGTACCCACAGTATCCCAGGCCTATTTGGCGAAGCAGAACGGCATTGAGATATACTCCATCGGCGTCAGTGTGGATACGGATGGATCCAATGTTCTGCAGAACTGCGCATCGGGCAGCGATCACTATTACGCCTCCGATGGCAGTAACCTGAGCGCTGTTTTTGCGAAGATCGCCAACGCCGTCAAGATTGCGGCCACAAACGCCAGCGTCCACGACATCATGGGCAGCGACGCGGGCGGTACTTTCAAGGTGCTCACGGGCGACCAGTACCCCATCACCGCCAGCCAGGGCTCGTACACCGTGACGGGCACGGGTTACGGCAACGAGGGCGCGCTGGACTGGTCCGTGGGGACCATCACCGAGAGCGGCGCCACCCTCACCTACTATATCCAGATTGAGGACAACGCCGCCGTCAAGCAGACCTATAACTCCAATACCAAGGCGACCCTGACCTATCAGAATTATCTGGAGCACTGGTGCGAGAGGGATTTCCCCCTGCCCATGCTGCCCTATCCGGGCGGCTCCATCACCTATCTGTTCTATGAGGTGAACAGCGCAGGCAACGCGGTCTCCAGGGCGGGGTCCACGATCACCCAGCTGGCCGACAACGAACTTGAGACTATTGTGGGCTATGCCAACAAGATGGATCAGAGCTCCGTCGCCTATCTGGTGGACGGCAGCGCCAACCTGAATTTTAACACCTACTCCGTGGATCTGCTGCCCGAGTATATCACGGACAGCCAGGGGAGAACTTTCCGCCTTATCGTGGCCCGCGACCGCTATATGGATATGGCCGGCCCCGCCGAGCATTACGACGCCCTGACTCTGGGAGAAAAAGCGGATATCGCCGTGACCGGGGCCAAGCGGGTGCACACCATCCTCCTGGGCTATGTGTATCAGCCTACCGGCTCCCTCAAGGTCCAGAAGAATGTTTTCGGCTTGGACGGGGAGACGGACGTGGCCGATAATACCGAGTTCACCTTCACCCTCCAGAAAAAGGACGGCGGGGGCGACTATCAGCCTTTCTCGATCACGACTGCGGAGGGCGCCGTCAGCCAGTGGACGGTCAAGGAGGGCGCGCCTAAGCAGTTCGACAACATCCCCACCGGCGAGTACAAGGTGGTTGAAAACGCCCCCGAGGGCTATGCGAACAGCAACACGGCAGCGGAGTTGCTCGTGGCGGTTACGGACGACGACACACCGGGCG